>JAHKLH010000213.1 GCA_029856635.1 Candidatus Njordarchaeota archaeon | reverse complement strand
GCAACAAGCGTTGGGTACTCACTAGTTCCTCGGTAGCTAATCCAAATCTCCTCCTTATCAAATTCGTGTACGTGATAGTAAAATCCCCACGAAAAATCTAATTTCGCTGATTTAATTATTTCGATTATGTCGTCTACATCTGCTCTTTGTATTGGTCTGATTTTAATCATCTCTTAACCCAAACAAGGAAATAAACATTTGCAAAAAATATTAATTAATTCATGAGTAAGATGCAAATTCTCGTGAGTTAATTGCGAAAATAGCTACCTTTGGAGTGACGATTCTATTCGTGAGCATAAATTACGGTTTCAACATGTTTAGGTTTAGTAATTATTCTTATATCTTCACTAATTGCTTGCACATGCTTTTTGTGTTTTCCCCATAATCCAATGAGGTCGTAAGCAATATCAAATGAGAAAAATGCTATGAGATACGTCACTGGTAAAATTGATTGAATATATAACAAGATTATGCCAAATTTCATCATGCATCTATGCTCAAAAATGAAATTAATAATGAAACTAACTTCATGCTTATCAATGTAGTTATTTCCTATTTCATCAATAGCCCACGATCGCAAGGAAAATTAATGGAACTAACAAAATGCTTTTAGCATAAAAGCACAAGGATAAAAAAGTATTGCTGCGACGAAGATTCCAAGTTTCGTATCTAGCTTGCCCGTTATTAATACGCTGAGAAAAATTGCTGTGAGTATTGTTGCTGCATATGCATCTAGTATGCACAACAAAATCCACAAACCAACGAGAAAAAATGCTAACGGATACGCAACCTTTTTGCTATGAATACCCTCGTCAAAAACATCATCAATGTATTTTATTCCTCCGCCCAAACATGCAAATGCTAACCAAAGATAAATGTTCATAATTATTACCAAATAAATATTTTCTAGATAGTTATCAATATAAAAACAAATATTAAGATAATTAAAAACTTCCTTAAGAAGAGAAAAATTTCCTAGAAACCGTTTTAATATTTTTTCTGCTTTCATAAAGCATATAAGATAACATTTGCCTTTTTCACCAGGAATGATTTTATTCTCGTCTCCAAAAGAAAATATCAAATAGGGTTCCTTCAGCACCACTTCAACGCATGAAAATCGAGTTACTGCTAAACGTTATTGTTTTAACGTAGTTAATCTCTTCACATATACATCAAAGTAAAATGCATCTGAAAATTATCTACCGCTTTTCAGTCCTTTTTTAATCTTTTGCACTTATTAATTCTGGTGGAAGTGGATGTTACGCATTTATGGGAAGCTAAAGGAAATTATTGATCCAGAAGCATATGTGGTTGTAACGAAAATTGGAGACGTAATAATCATTGAAAAGTGTAATCCCAAAGAAATTCTAAGGGAAATTTGGAAGGAATTTGAGGATTTGTCGGATGATGAGAAAAAGAAGTTGGCCCTGGATGCAAAGAAATGGTCTCGAGGAAAGTAGTTTTGGATACATCCGTCTTCATCGCGGGGATTATTGGTCATGGAGCATCTAAGGAAATCTTGATGATGATCCTAGATTGCAATTTAAAGATAGTTCTTTCTCGTGAGATAATAATAGAGTATGTGAAGGTTTTATCATATCCGAGGATCGCAAAGAGGCTTAAAAAGTTTTATGTTCTCTCAATAATAAGTGCCCTATACAAAAAAGCAGTGCTAGTTACACCAGGAAAACACATAAAACTGTGCAGGGATCCTGATGATGATAAGTTTATAGAAGCAGCATTTGAAGCCAAGGCAGTTCTTATTTCATTCGATGATGATATCTTATCACTGAGAAATAACGAGAATGTTCTTCAGGTGAATAATCAGAAGATTTTGATATTGACTCCAAGCGAATTTTTAAAACTCTACAAATCCAAACAAATTTGATGAACTAATTGCGAAAGAAGCTAATGTAATTAAGCTACAAATCAGTTATGTATTTTCTTAATTCTTCCACCTTTTCCTTCTGATGAATCCAATATATCTCTTATGATTATGATTTGGGTAAGGCACGTAAAAGCTAACACAACCAACATTCCTTATCACAACATAGTCATCGATTCTAATTCTCTTCAAAATGCTCCTCTAAGGTCTTTATCTGATTCTCCAAAGTCCTTCTTCTGTCCATACGTTGACACTCTGGCGTAGATCACGACTTTTCTCTTCTTTTTGCTTCCCTTGGTTAGTATTAGCCATCTTACACCGACCTTAATCGCCTTGATTTTCCCACTCTTTATCCATCTTCTTACGTTTTTGATGTTACTCTCATTAGTTCTGCGTACTCTTTTATTGTCATGCATTTCATTTTTCTCGAATTTCTCATTCTCTTGGCATTATTTTTGTTAATATTCTCATTATTCTTATTCATCATATATTCCTTGCATTATTTCGCTCTTCGTGTTATGTTATCATTATTCTATTTTTGAGAAAATACCTTTCTTAGTTTTAATTAATGTTGAAATAATAGGTGTTTTTAATCTCATGAAATGATTGCTAAGAACTAGGGACACAGTAGGACAAAACTGTCCATTGCATGTTTGGTATCATTTTAAGCAATATTGATTGTAAAACTCTATAAAAATGTCCCCTCATTTTTCGTGGTGTTTGCGGAATGTTGTGTACACATGGTTTATTTGAAGTTAGTTTGGTGGTCTCATAACCGACTTGAATGCGATTAAGGGATAGTCTTAAACTTGAAGAAGTTTCTTGGAAGAAGAATTCTATAAATGTCGCATATTTTCTTCGGGACTATTGAGTTCACTCGTTATGTGATCTTCTATCACATTGTCTTCACGTAAGTAATGTATATGACGTGGAAAAGTACGAATATGCTTATGATGCGGAGCAGTATCAATTCTTACGATAATACCACCTTTCCACCAATGCAACGAGTACTCATTCTTGCTAGGATAATAAATACCCATTGTTGATCCGTCTTTAAAGCATAGTCTAAGTTTTCTTCCAATGATTCTAGGAGGGATAGAAAATAGGTAAGAATAGTTCATTTGAACGAATTTAGCAATTCTTTGCAAAATCTTAAGCACTTATGACGGCCTTTTCTATTTCTCTAAGTCTAGATTGTATCTCATGTAGGATTTCCTTAGCTTCAAGCTCATAGGATCTAGCCTCCAGGTAATCTTCATATGTGGGATGTTCTGGTAAATCGCCTTTCTCGATCTTTAAAAGAAGCTCTTTTGTTGAGTTAACTCCATATTTTGAGAGAATTTTCCTTAAGTTGGCAAGTCTTTCCTCAAGATCCTTGACTAATTTTACTAAATTCTTCTGTTCCATATGAAACTCCCAAAAATTAAGTCTTAGACGTTAATATAAGAGATTATTGATGCACCAATGAAAAACTAAAGAACTCTTTGTGAT
>JAHKLH010000212.1 GCA_029856635.1 Candidatus Njordarchaeota archaeon | reverse complement strand
GTGAAATTAACCTCATCAACAGTCATATCAAACTCATACTCAAGACTATCTGTTGTCGTTTGTATGATTGGTGGTTCTGATGTATAAACTGTTACGTAGACTATATTATGTGTTACTTGTCCATATTTGTCATATGCGTATATTGTTATTTCGTAGTATGCGCTTTCTGATATATGTTCTGTTACATTAAATGTTATTGTTTGACCATCATAATATGTATTTTCCTCGATCTTTGTTTCGTTTATATAGATCTCGTAGATTGTTGGGTTTTCGTCGAATAATGTCCATTCGATTGGGTCAACACTCATTCCCTGCTGATATTCTATGGTTCGTGTTGATGCTATAATCTTTGGTTTCTTGATTATTTGCAGTACGAGGTTTACTATGAATCTTTGGTTTTGTATGTTGTAATTAGAAATTGTTAAGTTTACATTGCCAAACATTGTGAGTGCTATGTATTCAAACATTCCTACATTGTTAACATTTTCGTAAACATCATGACTGGTTAATTTTCCAAATTCTGAACTTATACCAAATGGAGTAATTGTTATATTGTCTGGCCCCGCGTTAGAAAATAGGTGCACTATTGACCTAATTGTTCTCGAATTGTTAACGTGGACATATGTGCTTTCGTTTGTCCAAAACATGAATGGTGGTATAAACGATATGTTTGACTTATCAACGTAAATGTTTGTGTTTATGGTGAAGTAGATGCCTCCCCAATCTGGTTCCTTGTAAATATTACTTTCGATAATTTCAGCAGTTGAGTTAACTAAAATTATTAAATCAAAGCTAGCGTTTACAACTTTGATGAATGATTGGATTATATCGATTTCCTCTGTAGCTTCTCTGTAATCAATCAGATACGTGTTGTTGAGTACAAATGTTGAGTTGTAAACCATAAATTGAATATCTGTTAGTGTGGTTTTGAATAATTTTAGATCCTTCATGTAAACATTTGCCCCAACTATCGAGATATTTGAGGTGAATATCGTACTATTAGTGACTTCAAACTCGGTAAAGTATATCATTAGATCGCCCACAACCTTCGAATTATTTAGTTTAACAGAATTACCAAATCTTGCTATGATTGTTTTGTTGATAACCGAGTTAATTGCTTCAAGTGAACTATTAAATATGTATATTGTCGGTAAGCCTGTTTGGAAAATTTGGACATTGTTTAAAACAACGTTTGAGTCGTTCGTTATCATTATCGAGTTCTGTGTTGAAATCATTGTGATGTTAGAATCGTAAATAAATAGGGATGCGTTGCTAACTACATTAAATTCTTCCATAGATACGAGGCTTGATGAATACATGTAAACTGTAGAATTGACTAAGAAGAGGATGGCTCCAGAGTGAAGAGTCACATCCGTTGCGTTGACATACGAAGCATTTACTATTAAGAAGTATATTAACTCTGAATTGTTTATCCTAACATTATCAGCTGTTCGAATCATAACACCAAACGCTAATGTGTTGATGGTTGTCATATTGTCGTAGGAAATCGACAAACTGTAGCTACCCACTGGAATATTATTTGTGAAATTAAAATCTCCGCCATCAACTATGAAAATCTGAACTAAAGTTGATATGTTTGAATTATTTACAATTATTGGGCCTGGAAAAGCTTGAAGTCTCCCACCAACTGTGCTATTTGTTACATTAAAATTACCCTCTCCAAAAACTGTTAAACAATCTCCAATAGTTGTGTTTTCTAAATAGGCTTCATTCCACATGTATGGGATTAAATCTGGATATCCACCTATTGTAATTGATGAATCAATTGTTGTGAACCTAATATTAATAATGTTGTTGTTGAATGTTAGAATTGAGTAGATGTATGAGTATGAAGCATTAAATGTTGACTCCTTTAGCACAACTTGAGAACTAATTTGTGAATTGTTAATCTTTATCGTTGAATTAAATGAGTTTAAGCTTATTAGTAGCGCATCATAAATCTCTATTTTTGAAGAATTTATATTGATTGAATAGACGACCCCTGTGGAAACATTAACATTATCTAAAGTGACACCAAGGAATGCATCACCTAGAACAATTGTCTCGAATATTGAACCATTTATTTTGTACTCGCCACTTGATATATAACATGAGACTCTAATTTCCGCTATGTTACTATCGTTAATGTGAACAATTTTACTTGGATCAGTATTATTAATGCTCATGAACCCATTCACAATCGTTACGTTAATTAATTCTCCAGAAGTTTGGAGAAGTGTAATGTTAACATAAGTATTTGAAAAGTTAATATTTCTCATGTAAAATTGGCTATTCTCTCCCTCAATAGTGACATTACCCCCAGCCATCATATTTAAAAATATATCACTTGAATTGAACATGCTACTATTAATGGATAATAGGAAGGACATACTTCCATCAGCGCTCTGTAAAGCCGAATTATAGAAATCAACATCAGTGTCTGTAAAGTATATCTTGAATAAATAATTACTATAGAGCGTTGAATTATAGAATGTGATATTTGATCCAAAAACATTTGTTGGGTCGTAACCTCCATATATTAGAGAGTTATTAAAAACTATTGTGCTATAAGTTATATTCTCTAAGTAGTCTATGGTGACGTTCAAAATTTCGATAGATGAATTAAATATATTTATATTCTGAATTCTATACGGGTCATTTATATCCCTGATATATCCAGAAGATTGATAAATCTCTAAATATGGAAACTCTGTATTATTGATCTCAAATGTTGAGTTATAAACTATTATTTTCATGTCTGAGTACATAGCATTGTAGCTTATATCGTGGATCTTCAAATCCGTTGAGTTATAATAATAAAACGATATATAATCACTTGAAACAATAGTATTGAATAGTTGAACATTGTTTTCAATGAAACCAGTTGTGGTTAAACCGATCCAACTGTGCTCTGTCTGACCACCGAATATGATCACCCCATAGCTAAGAACCGAGCACGTGCTATTATATAAGAAGCTAGTAGATAGAGAGAATGAACGGAAATCTAGAATCTCGTCAATATCTGACGCAGTAACCCATGCGTAATCATGAATAGTAACATCATTAACACTTGTTAGATTGAACAAATACGCATAGGAATAATCCTCTAAACTAAAGGAAGTTGTCACATTCCCAAAGTTTTCAACGCTTAATGAAGAGTAATTTGTTAAGCAAAACTCGATTAAACTGCCATTATTGAGATTATCATATGGTGACAAATTGGTAACATTCGCAATAGAAGATTGTTCTAGGTGGAACTCTGAATAGATATTTGTCATGTTTCCTTTAACACCTTGTATTGATAGATAAGATGTATCCGTTAGTGAGATGTGATAATTATTATCAGGCATGAAAGTGATATTGCTCATAAACAATTGAGAGG
>JAHKLH010000211.1 GCA_029856635.1 Candidatus Njordarchaeota archaeon | reverse complement strand
GTGTTAAAGATGCTAGTTTCAAGAACCATGTTCTCACTCACACCAAGGAGTTCAGCGATCTTTTTTCCGCTAACGGCATTGGGTAGATCTTGCTTATGCGCCAGTACAATTAACTCAACAGTTTCACGGGCATACTTTTTAACCATTTTCATCAAGAAATCATAGTACCTCCGAACTTCATCAAACTTTTCGTGATCAGCAGCATCTACAACAAAGCAAATTTTATGCGCCTTAGGCAAAAATAGCTTGTATAGTCTTTCATCATATCTCCACATCTTTTGTCCAGGTATTATGAATAAATTTAATGTCCTCCTTCGCAGTTCCTCAACTTTAGTACTCGCTTTAGTATTAAGTGCCTTGTTTACATCAAAGCTCTCAAGGAAAATCTTAATTGATGATTTACCAGCGAGGTGCAAACCTACGAAAACGACGTTAGTTTTCATCAAATCCCCATATAGAAACAGCAGTAAGCATAAATTTTTCTGAATAATACTTACAAAATCAAAAAATTATAGCAAAATTCAATCAATGGAAACAAAATAAAGTATATTATATATTTTATTCATTAGATTGATTATGGGATCAAAACATGAGATTGATTATCAGTATAATGGATGTATTGATTAATAAACCTCTCTGCCTTGATGTTGATGCTCTTTTTCGCAATGAAAGAAAGGTGAGGGGGCAATGCAAAGAGTCTTAGTACTGCTCATTATCTTACTATTGATAATTCAGCCGCCTTTTACTCCGCGATTTAACACCAATTACGTTGAGAAAAATACGATACAAAAAACATACAAACTAATCACAAGCAGTGGAAAAATAATCAAAATAATACCTACGACACAGATTAAAACAAGAACACAGCGAAGATTAGGAATTAAAGCAGTTAGTGGTGGGCTCGCTATTACTAATCCCAAGGAGTGGCAGGTAATTGAAACAGCGGACGTTGTTGTCGAAGGAACAGTTGATGAATACGAATCCGTTACGGTTTGGCTCGAATGGGATTCAACACAATCCTCTCAAAAAACCGCTGTTGGACCAAATTGGGGGGTTACTTTTAGTGGATCAGATGTTCCATCAAAGGGCGCGTACACTACGGCGGTGGCTCAGGCTGGCCTTGAGAAGGATTCCGTCACTTTCATCTATGTTGGAAATACTTTGAGTGATGGGGTTAATTATGGGTATGTGTGTCAAATTGTTTATTTAAGCAAGACTTTGATTAGGGTCAAAGCATACTCATGGTATGATTCTGGAAGTGATTTTCCGCAGACCATTCCGGCTTATGATGTTGATGTGATTATTCGTGATCTGACTACTGATAGTTGGATTAAGTATGATTGTGTTCAGGAGAGTGGGAGTCCACTATACTGGAGGTGCAATCTCGATTTAAATGGAATGTATGGATATGTATACGCTGTAGCGACTTGGGACTCCAGCTATACTGGATTGAAGTACGACAAGAAATATTTTGACTACAAGCCGCCTACGATTAATCTAGTTGAATTTAATGACAAGCGGATTGCGAATGGAACTACCATTTATGTTAGCAATTCCACGAGTATTTATTGGGAGGTTACTGATGAAAATGGCGTTGATTCAGTAATTATATATCTTGAAAACGGAGATAACACATACGAGATTGCGTCCGGTACTGGAACTGGAAGCAAAGTGGTTGATTTAACAAGTGTTCCAGAGGAAACATATGATGTTGTCGTATTCTGTAATGATTCCTATGGTAATTACAAATACTACACGTATGCTTATGCGATCATAGTTGATCATACGCCTCCAAAACTCAATTATTTGCTCGTAAATGGAACGAATGTGGAGAGCAATGATGTGTATACGAATAAGGGTGCTTCGTTTGAATGGAGTATTGCTGATGATAGTTTTAATTATGTTGAGATCTATTTAGATGATGTTTGTGTTTTAAACGAGAGTGTTGCATCTGGTTCAAGGGAAATACCGCTTAGTAATTTCAATGAGGGAACATACAATCTAATGATCAAGGCTTTCGATAAGGCCGGGAATTACCTTATTAAGCAGTTGAAAAACTTGATCATTGATAGGACAGCACCATACTTAGTGAAGATTTATGTTTCTGGCGCAGAGAACTATGAAGTAGCTTCCAGGAATTTCATTGTGTTTGCAAGCGGTTTAATCACGATTATTGCCGAAGCCAGCGATAATTATAATGCTCTCGATACATCTAGGAGCTATATTGAGATTAATAACCAAAAGTATTATTTCAATGGTCTTGAAGCATCCGCTAGTATTAATTTAAACGATGGCATTTACGATATTCATGTGTATTTAGTCGATCTCGCTGGTAATGTTAATAATTTCACCATCGAGGATGTAATTTATTTTGATAAAACATTACCATCCGCATCCATTTCTGCTCCAGATTACACTGATTCTGATTTCTACATCTCCTTTGATGCTTCTGATGCTTATGTTCTCAACTACAGCATTCTAGTTAATGGTGAAGTCAAGTATTCTAGTGAAAATGTGACGCCATTAGTTAGGCGGAGCAGTTACATCATATACAACAGAGATGATGTTAATTACTTGAAGAAATCAATTTCCAACTCAAAACTTATTGATAATCAATGGCTCGATGTTGGGGATAATGAGATTACAGTAGTTGTGTTTGACGCTGCGGGTAATAAGGAAATAATTGCTAAGACTGTCTACTTTGATAATACTGCACCAAGCATCACAATTAATATTCCAGAAGGCTATTATGAAAACGGTGTTTGGTACGTTCCTAATTCAAGCATAACGATTCAAATCACGATTTATGATGATGTTTACGCGTACAAATCATACACTGTGCGCATTTCAATTTTTGACATTTCAAAATCAGATACTACCACGAGTAATTACATTGAGTTTCCAATCGATTTAAGCGGAAAAATTGGTTCTGGAACGCTTTATGTTTCAATAATTCCTAACTACTCACCAGAGAATGATACGCAGACTGCTGTTTATGTTGATGCGAACCCACCAACTATTAAACTGAACGTGAATGGAGTTGATTTGAGCTCTTACATGAGTACTCTATATAGTAATCTTCTGATTGCTTCTTCATCAGTTAGCATCACGTTTGACTTTGATGATGACTACAAACTGGGCTATGTGATAATCAATGGAACGACATACCATATTAATGCTAAAACATGGTCTTTCACGAAGTCGTTCGAAAACATGTGTATGCATTTCATTGTTCGTGCTTATGATAAATTTAACCATATTACAAGTTATGAAATAATCGTTATTAGTGATACTAAGGCACCCATGGTTAAAGAGGTTTGGGACTATGATAATTTCTTGATTCTCAATGATTACGTAGTGTTTAATTCTACGGTTAATCTCACAGC
>JAHKLH010000210.1 GCA_029856635.1 Candidatus Njordarchaeota archaeon | reverse complement strand
TCTGAATACAATTGGTTCAGCACTTCTGGGATTGGATTAAGCTCTTCTAGGGTTGAAAGTGCATCGTGAATTGTCGAATTATCATTATTGAACATTTGAACTATCGTATTGTAGTAATTAATCATGTCTCGTAACAAAATAAGGGCTAGGTTTGTTGAAGCCATCTCATCTTTCATATTAATAACGTATCGCGACCTCTCAAGAAGCTCAATAGCTATCTCCTTAATAGTCTCATTCGCCCAACTTCTGTAATATAAGTTGTCCCACATGTTCATTAATCGAATTATTGTGTTAAGCGTGATTAACGTAGCATTAACTAGGTGCTGAATTACCGTCGCATTCAATGGTCTCTCATCCAAGGCAGTTGATATGTTTTCAAGAAGTGCCATGTAATCATCATATAATACTCGTAGCCTAGCAGACACTACTGCAGCAGAAGCCAAAGCATGGACATCCGTTAGGCAATTAACGGCACTCAAGTATTCCTCTTCCATCATTGTTGTGTTTAAGTATTTGCTCATAAACTCCTCAATACTCCTCCTTAATTCGCAGTCCATCTGATATGCTAACAGCCTCTTAACCTTAATTACCTTGTTCAGCGTCTCCATCAAAGTAAATGTAGCATTCTCAACCTGGTAAACCAAGTCTTCTAATTGAGATGGTAAAGTTCCATTCAATATCTCCGATTCGTGCTCCTCCACATATGCTGTGATGTTATTGATTGAGTTCCAGAATGTGATTTTAGCCTTATTCCATTCATTGTAAAGCATTCTTAATTCCTCAGCAATTCTGACTAGAATCTTGATCCTTGGGTAAACAATTACTGCCTTGAATGCAATGTTCCTGTATTTGAGCAAATTACTTACAAATTCCTCAATGCTTTCTAGCCTCTTCCTTAATGCGGGGAATCTATTTGCAAAGTATCTTGTCAAGGATAGTAGGGATTTAATCCTAATTAATTTGTTTATAAGTTGCACTGCAACCGATTTAGCATAGGATACTTCTTCAATCGTAATATTAATCGTAATATTATATGTGAAATTACCGTACGCTAACCTCTCAACCAAGCTCAAGTCCTCAACTGGAATACTTTCTGCCTCCTCCTTCAATTTGCTTAGGAGTCTAATGGCAATTTTGAGAAATGTTGTTGAAATTAACAATCGGAATACTTGGGATATTGTCATGAATTTGATTGAATTAATCGCCTTGAGTATCAAACTCCTAATTGCTAAAGGCAATAACTTGGCTCTAATTCGGAGAATTAGCAGTGTGAACACTAGTTTAACTGCATTTCTTAACTCTCTGGCATCCCTCTCGATTTGTGTCGTGTTAGTGTAATTACCGTATGCAAGCCGGTTCGCAATTCCCATTAAGTACCTTGCAGTATCATTCAATACAATTAGTTTTTGCAGTGTCTCCTTGTAATCTAGGATCCTCATCAAGAATTGAAGCCTCAAAATTTGGAATTTTAGCCTGAGGAGTTTTGGAAGTAGCTTCGCATATAAGTAATAAACTCTTTGTCTTTCAGATCTAGGAGCAGATTTAATTAATGCTCTAAGCTTTCCAAGAGCATTATCCAGATGCTTCTTGCTCTCCTCAATTCGTTCAACTAAAGAATCAATTTCGGTTTCATTTAAGTGCGGATTAGTGTATAGTTCATGAATTGCTTCCTGCGGATTTAATAACTCCAATGTATATAAGTGTCTTCCTAACTCGGCTTCAATTTTGCTGAATTCTGAGAGGCTTTTTCCAAACCACAAGGAGTAAATGTATGGTCTTCTTTCGTGAACAAATGGGCTGTCTCCGATTGTAATTTTATGATAATCTTTGCGAATTATTCTCCTTGGTAATCTGATAGCTAATCCTAGATCGCCTGGGTATTGAATGTACATTTGAAATTCGTATCCATAAGCGAGAGTTTCTGAGTCAACCCAGTCCTCTTTTTCAATAGTCAAGTAAACGAGAGTGTTGTTTACAATCGTTAATCTCATCTCCTTGTAATGCCACAATACCCATGTTCCCTCAAAGAGGAATTTCGTGAGATTTGTTAGCCAAGCAGATGAGAATTCAATTTCTTCCTCGTATCCATACAGTACGTTAAATACTGTTAGCTTTCTTGAGTAGCAGAATGGTAGAATTGCTCGTACTTTGTTAATACCGTATTCCTCGGATAATTTCATCAAGTAATCATTCGTCGCAATTGTAGGTCCATATTTACCCCAGAGGAGAACTCCTACTGTTTCATTAATTTCAAAACCGTGTGTAATCATTAATACGGTAACTCCAATTCCTTCCTCCTGAAGCGTTTTAATCGTATACATCAAGTTCGATGGCGTAGCATAACTATGAGCCAAGACAATCATGCTGTCATATGTAACTTCGCAAAATCTGGAAATCATATCCAGCAATTCAACCTTAGTCCTAGTACTGTTGAGAACATCGAGATCCAGGTAAATGAATAGCAATGTTGATGCGGCACCAACCTTGTGCAGTTTTCTAATGAATGCTTGCAGTTTCCATTTAACATCAGGATAAACAACGTCACTAAACTCGTTGATTGGATAATCACTAGTTTTGTTAAGAGGCTTTATAAAAGCATTAGTGAAAAGAAGGTAAACTGGTTCAAATGGATATGAAAGTCCAATTCGCCTCGCAATTAATCCTTTACCAGTTTTCCTTAATTGATCCCAGACTACCTTTGGTAAGCTCCCACTCTCAAAGCTAATGGCATGAACTTCATTTATAGTTAACAGTAACAAGAAGATTACCAGGAATATCGCCATTAATCTCCTACGACGATACTTGTATGCTACAATAGCAAGTCCCACGCACAAGACTGCTATTAATGCTACGTAAATGTATTCATCCAGTTTAATTTCTGCTTCCTGTGGTCTGCTCGGCTTGAATGGTTGTTCTTCCTCCTCTTCTGGAGGATTCTCTTGCTCCCCTCCTTGCTCTTCTTCCTCGTGTTTGACTACTACCTTGAATGATTTTTGAGCGGTATTTCCTGCGAGATCGTGTGCAATTACTCTGATTATGTTTGTTCCTTCTGCTAGTTGGATTTGAATGTTTGGTACTGCTTCTCCGCAATAGGCTAATGAATTGTTAACATAGATTTCTACTGTAATGAATTCATTGCTTGTTATGTTGATGTACAGCGTGCTGTCTTTCAGTTTGTATTGAACTTTGATTTGTGGTGGTGTTAAGTCTATTATCAACTTATACTCTTTCTCGGCTTCGTTTCCAGATTTATCGGTTGCCCTAATTAGTAGTGTGTAGTTTCCTTCATCTAATGTGATTATTGCTTGTGATTCATTTGAAATTAGTTTGTTATTGAGGTAAGTTTCTAGGCTTGCGTTCTCATTCGTTATTATTGTAACGTTTAGTGTTGTGTAATTCAGG
>JAHKLH010000021.1 GCA_029856635.1 Candidatus Njordarchaeota archaeon | reverse complement strand
TTACATTTATGCTACGGCTTGTTCTTACTATGAGAAGGAGTACAGGGTGACAGAAAGAGAACCAGATGGCTTAATCATAAGCAAGGAGCCAACAGGAAGATACAGAGTAAGACAATACATAAATAATATACAGATAGATAATTATGGGAATGTAGTTGGAGGAAAAACGAATAATGATGATGAGTTTAGTGATGTAATGAACTGGCTTTATAGTAGTTCAAAAGAAGACAAAGTAGAAATAGCAGGAACTTCATTAAATGATGGAAAGCTTGATTATGATGAAAGTATATATTTTGCTAAAATATTTGATAATTATGATGTCTATGATGTTGATTGGGAAATAGGATTACCCATTGGCGCAATTTTTGCTGGAATTGCTATCGCATGTGGTGCACCATTGGAGTTCGCAGAGGCGCTAGCTGGATTTTATGTTTCATTTAGCTATGGTATGTCGGCATTCCTTTATTTTGGTGGACATATTAAAAATATGGGTGATGTTGCGGGTTATGGTAACAAGGTTCCTCTTGTTGTTTACATTATGCTTAGTAAGGCTTACTACAATGTAGATGGATGTACTTTTAATGTTCCAGCTGGAGTAATGTTTAGAATAGAACCATACTCATCATCTTCATCACCACTACCGCCGCCAACACTAATACCATATAATCTACCATAGTCTTATTTCATTTCTTTTTATTATTAAGTCATTATTCTAATATTTCTCTCTTTCTCATTTAGTTTGAGAATTTTGCAATAAACTTGAAATCTTGCTTGAGGAAAGGAGAAAAAATGATTTATATCTACTTATAAAGCGATTTGAGACAGAATTTCGTGTATATTCTTTTTATTATTCTCAACTTTATTCTGCAGTAGTTTAATTTTCTTGGATCTATTCGAATATTTGCCACATATGAGGCATTCCGAAAGATTATATCACTTACGGTAATCTTCTTCGATGAGTATACATCAATTATTGGTTTCCGCTCAACACTAGCAATACTGTATGGAAGATGTAATTCATCGCTTCTACGGACTTTATTTTGTTAATTCTAAAACAGGAACATCCTTAGATTCTACCTTGCCGTTATCACCAATAATCTCAATTGCTTTTAAGAAAAACTGATTTTTTCGTTAAGTAAGTTCCACGAAGAACGATTGTTGAATTTTTTGGAGCATGTTCAATGATTTGCCTAAGCTTATGAAACTCTTTCTCATAAAAGGTAATTTCGTGACTCATCTTTTGTTTCCTAATAGAAACGAAGCTAAATACGGGAGATTGAAACTACTTCAGCACTCACGCCTTCTATTTCACTAATAATTTTTTCAATTTCATCAGCAATTCCTTCTCTCTCTGGAACAGTCACTAGAATACGTAACTTATACATTCCATATACAAATGGTTCTTTTCTATAACTCTCAAGACGTGCATATTTGGGTAGTTTTTGCTTAATTTTCTCTATAATTTCATCTAAATTAACTTCTGGATCGTCAGGAAGAACTTCAATCTCTAATGCATTCCTTGCACTCATAGTTTGCACCTTATTGAAGAAATAAAAGAATAAGATATGTTAGTGAATATATTGTATATATTATCATGTGCTTGTTCATCAGTGCACACATTAAAGCGAGTTCAACGTTTTGTGTTGTGTAAAGATTAAAATAAAATCAAATAGTGATTTCATAGAGTAGTATAATATTCATTGCTCTGATTATCATTTAAAGTTCATTTAGATTCTTAACACGTACTACTTGCATTGCTACATTTTTAAGTCTCTTATCCTCCGTTACAAGAGTCAATTTTTGTTCCTTAGCTACATAAACGTACGAAGCATCATAATATGTTATTCCTAGATTAGCCGCTAAAGAAAGAATATTCTCTTTGAGTTTATCTACATTAATTATTCGCATAACTTCCAGGAGTTGTGATATCTCATTCAATAATTTCTTTGCCTCATCAAGGGAAATATTTTTATGTATGTAGCATTCCTTCCAAATAACGTTACCAAGTTCAAATAATGCTAAATTAATTGTGTATTGTTTAAAAAGTAGATCTTCTAAATCACGCTTATAGGCAATAAAAATAGCACATGCATCAAATAAGTAATTCATGCATGTTCCCTCATTTCACGAATACTCTTTATAACACGTTCTTCTGGAATTTTATCAAGTATGTACCTTATTTCTTTTTTTCTCTTTTTAATTAACTCAAGCTTCTTCTCTAGAACAGCCTCTCTTAATGCATTTCTTACAACCTCAGAGATATTAATTCCCAGCTTATCAATTTCTACTTTCAACTCATATGGAATTTTTGCAGAGATAACAACATACTTCATAATTTCCCCTATAAAAATAATGAATGGTATTTATAAAATGTATTACCAATCTGTATTATCAAACATTGTTTAAGTAATTCATATGTAATTTAAACATAAGGAGATCTATATGAAATTTATATAATTTTCTATGCAACATTAAAGAGATTTTTATTAATAAAGTTACCTTTTGACTCCAAAAATAAAAGCACAAAAATTACGAAGAGATTTCTTTCGTTTTCTCAAATCCTAAGATTTCTTTCAAAATGCGTTGCCATGATTCCATAGCAAAAATGCATCCTGGATCTGGAGCAAGGTAATCTCCAAAGTAAGCATAAGCTCTTGCTCTGCATCCACCACATATGTATTTATATTGACAATTTGCACACTCTCCTTTTAGTAGTTCTCTGTTTCTTAACTCTTCAAAGACTTTGTTTGTTCTCCATAATTCTTCAAAATCATCTTTTAGAATATTTCCTACTTTTATTGGCATGAATACACATGGTTGTATATCACCATTTGGCTCTAGTGCACAATACATTCTTCCAGCACCGCATCCACCAAGAAACTCCAGTAGTGCTAGAAAACGTGGCCCATACATTTGTGTTTCAATGCCGTAAAAATGTCCAGTAATTATTTGACGCCCTACCTTATTTCCAATTTCATATGAAACAAATGCATATTGGGGGGCTGTTGATGCTGAGTGAAATCCACGATACAATTCATTAGCTAAGTATTCCAGAACTTCTTGTCTTTCTTCTGGAGTCAAATCTAAGTTGATTATTTCTCTACCGCGACCAGTTGGTATAAAATTAAACATCATAAACATATCGGCCTTTAATTCATCCCTGACAAACTTAATCATTTGCGGAACTTGCTTATAATTTAGCTTGGTTACTGTCATTGACACTTCAACTGTAATTCCATACTTCTTTAAGTTTCTTATACCTTTAACAGTTTTCTCCCACGCACCCTTTACGCCTCTGAATTCATCATGCACCTCTGGAATAGGACTATCAAGAGAAACTTGAGCATATCGCAAACCAGCTTGTGCTAATTTTCTAGCTACTTCATCAGTAATTAATGTACCATTTGTAGCCATTGCTAAGTATATTCCATAATCATTTGCGGTCTTAAGAACCTCCCAAAAGCCAGGACCAAGAATAGGTTCTCCGCCACTCAACGCTAGCATAGCAACTCCAGCTTCTGCGAGTATATCTAGTGCCTTTAGTCTTTCTTCTACAGTCATTTCTGGTCTTAATATCCCTGCTGAAGAATAACAGTGCTTGCATCTTAGATTGCATCTGTATGTGAAATCCCATACTACTAAGAATGGTGCTCCTGGAGTAAATGGTCTTCTAACTCCAAAATACGCGAACCCTTTCATTATACTAGCAATTATTTTTTTAGTCCATGGAGGTTCAAGCACTTCTAGGAAGTGATTGTAATCTACATCAAGCGCGCCACTTAATTTCTGAAGATAATGATTAAATATGGGCGAAATTAAACGAACAATCATCGGAAATCTCATTTCTTCGCCTCGCGCACGAGCCAAAAAATATTCAAGATATGTTCTCTTTGTTTTTTTATCTCTTCTTAGCAAAAATTTCATGGCTATACGGGCAAGAGGAGACTCAGTATATTTTTTAAGAGAATTCATAACATCAACAATTACTCTAGTAGGCGATGCATCAGATGATTTTTCAGAGTTTAACAATTTGACATCCCCTAACTAATTGAGATATGTATTCCTAAAATAAATTATAATCATAAATTTTATTGCAATTATAAAATTTCTTAAACTTTGTTGAGAAGTATGCGATTTCGTAATCTATTTCAGCAATCCTCATACATTTTTAGGGATAATTAAGCTTAAAAATAAATTTTTAATAGGGAGGGGGATAATCTTGAAAAAAATTATGAGCATCGCTGTTATTACATTTTTACTGCTTTCATTTGTGGTACCCTATAAATTCAAGTTCGATCAGAGTTTAAACAAGGAAAAGTATTCATTAGAAAAGCTTAAAGTCTCATTTTTCATTGATCCACGAGTATTATCAGGAGATACTCAAGAAGTAATAATAATGCCCAAAGATACTTGTTGCATCTCAAGAATCTTAGAAACACTTGCGAAATTTGATGTTATTTTCTTTAAAAAACTGAAAATTCTTTATGTTAAAGGTGATCCACGACAAATAATATTTTATCTAATGAAATTTTCAAACGATATTATTGGTGTTTATCCTAATATACGATATCATACACTAGATTTCAAGATTACTGAAAATCTTGAAACTAAATCTAAGGAAAGCATAGAAATGATAAATGTCTCCCCGCTGTGGTCTGATGGATACTTTGGTTTGGGAGTTAAAGTTGCTGTTATAGATACAGGAATTGACCCAATGCATCCTGAGTTAGAGAGCAAAGTAATTCGTGCAAAAAGTTTTGTGCTTCGAAAATATGGATATGAGGAAGACGAAGAATTCGTTGAAGATGTAATTGGACACGGAACAATGGTTGCGAGCGTAATTGGTGCAAAGGGACTTAACCCAGAATATATTGGGGTAGCTCCAAATGTAACATTCATTAATGCTAGAGTATTCCCAGCTAGTGGAGAAGGAGCTACTTTTGCTGGAATAATTGCAGCAATTGAGTGGTCAGTAGATGCTGGAGCAAACATAATTAATTTGAGTTTAGGTGGTGTTCCTCTTCAGAATGATCCATTTATTGAAGTAATTCGTAGAGTAACAGAATTAGGAGTTGTTGTAGTAGTTGCTGCTGGAAATTCTGGATATTATCGTTCAAATCGAATGTCAATTGCAAGTCCTGGAATTTCAAAGGATTGTATTACAGCTGGGGCTATTGGAAAAGATTACAATGTTACATTTTACAGTTCATTTGGACCAGCACCAGGTTTATATGTAAAACCAGATGTTGTTGCTCCTGGAGATGTTTATGCGGCAGTTCCTGGAGGCGGATACAAGTTCGTTCGTGGTACATCATTTGCAGCACCACATGTAAGTGGTGTAGCAGCATTGTTGCTTGAGGTACTAAAAGATAGATTTGGTGATATTCCAAGACGATATATTCCAGCAATAATTAAAGCAGCAATAGTCAAAGGTGCGACGCGTTCTGGGTCGGAATTAGTGTATGGTGCTGGTATTCTCAATGCTGGAAGATCCTATGATATTTTGCTTAAGGCTCCAGTTTACGATAATATTCCAGCAATTATTGATATTCTTCCACATTCGATTCCACAATGGCCGTCTTTCCCATGGAATAGAAGTCTCTTTTTAGGGCAACATGTTGAGTTTAATATCACACTAATTTCAAGCATAGAGCGAGAAATTAGTATTAGAGTGTCTGGAAATATTTCAGATGGTATCGATTTTGTATTTAGTAATATAATGCTAATATATCCAGGAACCACACTAATCTCAGTTAGAATCAATGTTAATGCAGACGCAACAATAGGATATCGCGAGGGATTCATTGAAATTAATGCTAGTGGTGAATTATTAAAAATTGCTGTTAGTTTTTATGTGAAAAAACCAATTCTTCGAGTTCTACTTGATCTTAGTCACACTGCATGGCTTAACGATTATAAGTATGGATTCTTTGGAACTATGTGCGAAATCTTGGAAGAGTTAGGAATATCCATTGAACATAATTATTGGGGTCAGCGAATAGATAGTCATTTATTGGAAAAATATGATGTTTTAATGATTCCTGATGCAGCGTCTTATCGAGCCATTTTTAACGCATCTGGATTCATAATAGAAACAGAAGCATATACATTTTCATCAGAGGAAATAAATGCTATTGTGAACTTTGTTGAATCTGGAAAAATGTTAATCTTAAATGCAATGGTACCAGCCGATAATGTAATATTAGCAAATGATTGGGATGAACTCAGCGAGTTAACTACAGAATTCGGCGTAGTATATTCAAGAAACATAATATACAGCGATCGAATTGAATATGCAAAAAGACGATTTATAAATGAACTTTCAATTTACCTTAAGAAAGTACCCCACTATGGTGGTCTCGTTGGAACTTACACGGGATATTGGCAAAATGAATATGTATGGACATTGCCATTCATGTACGGATATGTAGGCGTAGCTATGGTTCATCGTGTTTATAATACTCTTGGGATGGCATTATTCTTAACATCAAGATTACCCATTAGTAATTTCGCCTTATCTGGTTTGTTAGATTCAGAAGAATTCACAAGCAAGAATGTTAAAGAAATGATTATAAGCTTATTCGTATCACGCGCGATTATAAAGAACATATCAATAAGCATTGACGGTGAACTTAAAGTGGATCAAATTGTAAAAATCAATGTGACATTCTCGCAGAACTCTCAAATCTCAGTTAATAAAATTCTGTTGAGCGACTACCTGGGAATAACACAAGTGGCATTCTCTGTTGAGGAGAATTTAGTAGCATTCAGTATTAAACCGAGAGTAGCTAGACATAACTTATTATTGATGATGTTAAATTACTCAAACTATAATGTGACAGTTGGTATTCCTCTCAATATTACTCCCTCTGAATTCGAAAAACCACAAATAAGGAAGATAACCGTAGAAAATAACACTGTGTTCGAATATGCAAAATCCGCAGAAATAACAGATGTTGAATTTGAAATCATCATAGCAGATAATTATAGAATTTCCTCAAATCTCGTGCACATTTCTGCTTATTACAGACACTATAAAGTTCTTCAAATCAATATCACAAAGATTGTCATAAACGAAACAGTCATAAAGATTAGAATTAGAATTCCCGCACAAGCAATAAGAGATCTATTATTCTTCCGAAGCGAACAACAAATAATCTTTCTCATATTCTTCTCAGATGTAAATCTAAACGGTAATCATACATGCATTGTTCTTAATTTTAGAAGAACTTATTGGACATGGGAATGGCTTGCACTTCTATTGTTTATTGCCATAATTGTTATATTCATGATTCTCACAATTACCAAAAGATGAAAAGGTGATGAATATGAGAAGAATCCACGCAATTATAATTCTTTCTGCATTACTTCTATGCACAGTATCATCAATTCGTTCAGAAAACATGTATTCAAACATAACAAATATGCTTCATATAAAAATCATGAGTGATGGCTCCGTTCTTACAAACTACACCGTGTGGCTCTTTGACATTAATTGGTTCAATTTAACAATATCCGAAAGCACATTACTAGATTACATGCTCAAAGCAGCAGTGGGGATCATAGTGTATGATAATAGAACATATACATTAATTTCATTCTATATGACGAATTACTCGTCAATTTTAGAAAAAAGATCACAGAACATCATGGACGAGCTTGTTAATCTGATAGAAGAGTTAAACAATTATACTCTAGATACATATTACGTAATTGACAATTATGTCATCTTCAGATACAACATCTCTATGAATATTAAATCATTTAAACAACGCGTATTGAATGGTCTCAAAATGTTGTCATTCGGAAAAATCTTAACCGATACTTATCTCTTTCGAGTTAATGCATCATTATACTACTTAGGAATACTCGGACTTGGATACGAAGGATTAACCAACAACTTCGCCATTGTTGGTGCATTCAAAGGCATTGAATATGGATATTATCATGATTCCGTACACAACGTATTCTCATTAAACGATTACTACAATATAACTGGCATTTCAGTAAGCTCAGATGAATTCGGATTAATAATGGTATCCCTTCCATCAAATGCATCAATACACGACATAAGACCGGAAGAAACATACGAGATTACAAACAACACTATTAGATTCACCTTAAAACCTGGAGCAAGCATAAACAATATTGAAATTGAATTCATCTACACATTTGGAAAACCGCCAACAGAGCAATTTCCACTTGAGCCAATATTAATTCCAATAGGATTACTAGCAATCGCTAGCGGCATTGTATACAAGCGCAAAAGAAAAAGAACATAATTAATAATTACTTGAAATCAATACGCTTTTTTTCAAAATAGGATGTAATAAATAACTGTCCTTTAAATTAACGAAATTTTTATTCCATTAAGGGGCAATACATGAATAAAACACTTGTACTTTCAACGACAATTTCAAACATAATAATCAAACTTGCACGAGAACAAGGGAAAGCTCCTGAGATTCTATTGACAGAGCTTCTTGAGACAAAACTTGATCCAAAAATATCAGTAAATGTTTATCTTGAACTTCACAAGAAATACTTAGATGAGGGTAAAAAACTACTTGAAAAAGGAGATCTAACTCAAGCATCTGAAAAGTATTGGAGCGCCGTTACTGCTTTACTCAATGCAATTGGTGTAATTAGAAGAGAACCACATTACTCCCACCGAGAATTAAGTCTTCTAGTTGAAAAGTTAGCTATTGAACTTAAGCGTCCAGAATTGAGTAAGCTCTTTGCTGTCGCAGAAAGACTTCATGCTAATTTCTATCATAATTTTATCAAATCTAAAGAGACATTTGAGGAATACGTTAAAGATATTATAAAGTTGGTTAAGATTCTCAAGGAATACCTGCAACAAAAAATGCAGTGAAACCATTACGAATTCTTAATTTTCATCTTATCGTGTGTAGTGATGTTCATAGTCAACTAATGGGCTCATTAATTGACGATTAGTACTATACTATTCTGCTGGGTTTAAATGCAGTCATTGTAGTATTTTTATCAATATTTCATTTTGTAAATACAGGATAAATGATAATTTTGCTATAATTTCACTATAAATTTTATTTGCAGTTTTTGGAATAATTCTTCGTGAGAACTCATAGCAAAACCCTTGTGCTTTCATCGATGATTTCAAATATAATACTCAAGCTTACACAATTCTAGTATATGAAATTCAATTAGAGTTGAAGTGCAGTAGAAGTACGGGGGCAAAGAATTAATAAAAACGGAACAATTCTTATTTTAAAAACTACTATAATGAAATGCTATACTTTTCTCCTTGGAGAAATAGCAGCTATAATTATTCCTGCTAAAAGTAGTAATACACCAGTCAATAAGATCTTCCAGAATACACGTTTCTCCTCTGACGGAGCTCCACTAGGAAAACTCGTTTGCGGTTTGGAACTTGCATCAGTTGGATCCGTCCCTGAAGCAACTTCATCTCCATCTGGCACGCCATCATCATCGGTGTCTGGATCGTTTGGATCTGTTCCTTCTTCGTATTCTTCTTCGTTTGATAGTCCGTCCCCATCATTGTCTTCATCGGCGTCAGTGGGATCTGTTGGGTCGAGATTATTCTCTGCTTCCCATCCATCTGGGATTCCATCGTTGTCTGTATCGGGATCATTTGGATTGGTTCCAATGTCTAATTCATCACCGTCGTTCAAGCCATCATCATCGGTGTCTGGATCGTTTGGATCTGTTCCTTCCTCGTATTCTTCCACGTTTGAAAGTCCATCTTTATCATTATCTTCATTAGCGTCTGTTGGGTTTGTTGGATCTAAATCATTTTCGATTTCCCACTTATCTGGCATTCCATCATTATCTGTGTCGGAATTACTTGGATTTGTTCCTAATTCGGCTTCTTCTTTATCCGACAGACCATCATCATCCGTATCTAGCTTGTAGGGATCAGATCCGTATAAGTATTCTTCTTTATTAGAAAGTCCATCATTGTCGAAGTCCATATTTGCATCGCTTGGATCATTAGGATTTAGCTTATGGATATACTCCCATCCATCGGGAATTCCATCATCATCCGAGTCTGGATCATTTGGATCCGTTTGTGTTATTAGTATTTCTATGTTATCTGTTAAACAATCAAGATCACTATCTCTGTGCGGGCTTTCATAGTTATGATCGTAGCTAAATGAAAGTCCAATTCCTCCAAACCAACTAATTCTTGTGAAATTGAAGTCTAACATCTGAATTGAATTTGAATCTAATATAATAATTTCGTAATCCATATCGTTATTAGCATCTGCAAATAATATTGGATAAAAGTCGCCTATTGTGGCATTATAAGTACCAAGTATGTGCCCATCAAAATCTATAAGTCTAATGTAAGTTTCGGAGTCTCTAAGCATTGGAACAATGAATACTATCTTATCATTACAAATTCCAATGCTCGCCGGACCTGTTTGATTTTCTACACTTATATACGATATTATTGAGGAATCGTTCACATCAATAACGTACAGTTTGCTCTTAGTTTGAACTACAATATATTTAGTTTCCTCATACTCAAAAATTGCTGGAATGTATATAACCTCCTCTCCAAGATCTATTGATTTGTATATTGTTCCATTTTCTGGGTTTATAATTGCTAATTGCGTTCCATAAGGCGCTACTATCTTATACTTTCCATCAATTTTAGTAATTATTGGCCCATAAAAGAACCTGATGAAAGAAATTTCCCACAATATTTCTCCAAAAATATTCGTAGCGACCATCTTTGGATCATAAGAACTGCCAACAATAATCTCAGCAATACCATCTTCATCAATATCCGCAACAGCCGGTCCATTGAAACCTATTCTAAAACCTACAGAAATATTTGATAGTTCATATCCGTCATTATCCAAAAAGATAAGATTTCCAGAGCTAGTTGCTATGATTATTTCTCTTTGAGAGTCACCGTCAACATCGTATATAACTGGAGGAGTTTCAACTTGAGCGCCAAGCGAGTATCTCCAAATGACAGTTTTATTAACTCCATCAATTGCGTATACATAAAAACTATTAGTAACAATAATTTCTGGAATAGTATCATTATCTATGTCTCCAATAGCTAGAAAGCTAGGAGTTACAACTGATTCTGGTTCCATTTCAAAAGTCCAATAAATCGATCCATCTTCAATATTGATAATGCACAGTTCGTCTCCTGTACTAACAATTAATTCATTCTTCCCATCACCATCAACATCACCAATAGCAGGTAATATATCTACCCCGTAAATTTCTGACATCCAAATAATCCTTGGATTTCTTACAAATTCTCCAGCTGGGCTAGATGGATCCAATGGGTCGTATCCATTCTCAACTTCCCAACCATCACTATAACCATCATCATCAGAGTCTGGGTCATTTGGATTTGTTGAATACTCAAATTCTTCTTTGTTTATTAGGCCGTCATTATCTGGATCTTGATAAGCATCTGATGGATCAAGAGGATCCAAATTATATTCCACCTCCCATCCATCCCACATTCCATCATCATCTGTATCCTTATCTTGTGGATTTGTTCCATATTGATATTCATCATAGTTCGTCAGACCATCATCATCGCTATCAAGATATTTGTCTGATGGATCCGTCGGATTTAGTCCATATATTACTTCCCACCCATCTGGCATTCCATCATTATCAGTATCTGAATCATCTGAATACGTACCTAACAAATCTTCTGAATAGTCTGACAATAAATCTAGATCTTTATCTAAAAATTTCTGGTTTAATGTTCTTGAGAATAAAGAATCTCCAGAAAGACCTTGCCAATATACGCGTTTTCCTGGATTACTTGATTCGAAGCAGTATAACTCATATTCTCCAGCAATTAACTCAAGATAATTATCCCCATCAATATCAACTAACACCGAATTAGAGCATCCAACATCATCACTATACCAAAGTATTTCTCCTGTTTTTCCGTCTACTATATAGAACTCCGCATATGTGCTAATCATGATCTCTAGCTCATTATCACCATCAATATCGCCTATAGTGGGATATCCTACAGCCCAATATCCGAGATTAGTTTTCCATAGGATATCTCCGGATTCCCCATCAACCGCATATACATAATATCCACATCCAACTATTATCTCTAGTTTATAATCATTATTAATATCAGCAATAGCATATCTTTTAACGTACTCTGGAAAGCTTATATCTAATAAAATGCTACCATCTTCCCCATTCATCACGTAAATATGATTTCCCGTTCCAACTATTATTTCCAATTCATAATCGTTGTTGATATCTCCTAGGCTATATGTGTATGCACTTTCATCAAACGAATAGTACCATAATGTAGTTCCGCTTTTTCCGTTTAAAACATATAATTCTCCTTCACTGTTTCCAACAATAATTTCTAAATTGTTATCATTGTTTACATCACCAACAGCAGGTTTATGAATATCCCCAGAAGTTTCTTTTTTCCACAAAAGTGTTCCACTTTCTCCGTTCAAAACATATATACAGTTATCAGTATTCCCTACAATAACCTCTAGCTTTCCATCATTGTCTACATCCGCTAATGTAGGTACTGTGCAAAAACGATATCCAGCGACATACTCCCATAACAAAGCACCATTCTCACCATTAAGTGCATATACTGAATCATCTTGGCAAAAAATAACATCAGGTTTTCCATCATTATCAACATCACCTAACGAACATGCCGTGGGAAGATTTCCACTCCCAATATAATATTTCCATAATACATTTCCATCATGTGATAAAGCGTAAACATAATGATTTCCAGCCGTAAATACAATTTCTAGGTAACCATCTCCATTTATATCACCAAATGTTGGCGAATATATTGCGCAATCGTCATCAAAAGTCCATTTAATTGAAAAACTTACTCTTGCTTTGATCTCTTTAGCTAATGTAATTTGCTCATTTATTCCATTATAGCTTGAATTACTGGTTATTAAAAACTTAGTAGAGTTAATTGCAAAGTTATGTGAACTAAGAGCAACCATAATATATCTAAAACCTATTGGAATCATAAGTACGATGAAGATAATACTTAAATATGTTAAAGTTTTCCAAAAGCCCATCACTATCACACTTAAAGCTTTTCTAAAAATCTTTATTATGATAGTATAAGAGAGACTGTAAATATCTTATTTATTAATCATAAATTATTCTTATAGATTCTTTCGCGCTCGCTCTTATTAATTTTTCATTATACTTACGCTCATGACGACCCTTTTGCACATAATGATCACCTGCCCATAAGC
>JAHKLH010000209.1 GCA_029856635.1 Candidatus Njordarchaeota archaeon | reverse complement strand
TGGAAAGAATGAGTATTATCTAGACTCAAAAGAAATCTTTTATTTTCCCGACTTGGCCCCAATGTTTCGTGATGAAATTGTTAAGAAAACTATAGAAGACATTTGCAAGAATGTACCGGAGAACGCTGTAATCTCCATAAGTTATTATCCTAACCCAGATGTGTATGAAGCATTATCAAGGATTGCTCCAAAATATGTTCTAATACGAAATCTACATATAGCAACCATCAGACGTATAATTGATTTTTTCACTAGGTTACGCGAATTTATTCCATGGGATACTCCGATTCACGTTGTGTCTAACATAAGAAGTGATTTCATACCCTTTCTCGTTTATCTCGGTGCAGATATAATTGATGTAAGCGCACAACTTTTCAAAATTGATTATGGAATCACTGTGAAAATCCTAGAAAGTTTTTTTGTTGATTCCTTCCTCTTGGAGATTACCCACGAAAAAGACAAAAAAACGAAGAAAGAAATGTTATTTAAATGGTTCTTATCGACGTTTAGTAAAATCCGGAAGCTAATAGAAAAAGGATTGTTCCGGCATTTTATTGAAAATTGGTCACTAGGAAATCAAGATACTGATGCATTTCTCGCGATTATTGATAATGAGTTTCAAAATAGACTGACACCATATGTTTCTATGCGAAAACCAAAAGTAAACATTTTCATCTCCCAATTATCATTTTCAAGGCCAATAATTACATGGTATTACAATCGCTTGAAAGAAAGGTATATTCCCCCAACAGTGAAAGCAGTAATAATCTTTCCATGCGCAGCAAGAAAACCATATTCCTTTTCAAAATCTCATAGACTATTTAAGCAAGCAGTAACATCTGGAGCTGGAAGATTAGCGTATCTCATCCACGAATTAATGATAACATCACCTATCGGCACGGTTCCTCGAGAACTCGAGAGAACATACCCATGTGCACATTATGATACAACGACCACAGGACATTGGAGTGATTGGGAAAAAAATCATGTTGCGAAGATGTTGGATGATTACTTTAATAAAATATCTTCAAAACCCGTTGTATTGCTTCATGTGGATGGAGGTTATCTTGAGGCAGCACTTACTTTCTTTGAGAAATCAAGGATAGAGTACTACATTACAGGTACAAAGGGAGGAGATGTACGCTCAGACGAATCCTTGCGAGAATTGGCATCAAAATTAAATGAGGTTTTATCTGACGAGGAATTTGATAAAAGTAGATACATGAAACGACAATTAGAAGACGTAAGAAATATACTTGCATATCAATTTGGGAATAAAATCGCAAAAGAAATAGTTAATAATGCACCGGAAATACGTGGAAGTATTGTAAAAGGGGATATCAGGATTGGAAATCTATTTGCATTTGATTCAGTTTTTGGATTATTTATTCCATTAAAAGGGGGAGCAAGAATACTAAGTGAGGCAAAAACTCATCTTGCTGAAATAAAGGAATTGCCCAAAGATAACAATATCAATGCTGAAAACATAGAATGGATCTCAGACAATGTAGAGTCTGGAAATTACTTTGTATGCCTAAAAGATGGCGAACCCGTAGTATCGGCATTAGCATTATTTCCATCAAATGTTATCAAAAGAACAAGGAAAGGAATTGTGGCTAGGATTATAAGGAGATTTTAATCAGTTTAGATTAGTGGGCGGGGGCGGAATCGAACCGCCGACCTCCGCGTTGTAAGCGCGGCTTCAGGCTAATTGTGTCCTTCCACTAGACTACCCGCCCATCAGATTATCCAAAAACATAATTATCTTCATTTTAAAATCTTTTACATTTATCATTGGTTTGAAAAAGGTGGTGGTTATTGACAGCAAAGTTCGTATCAAATTACCAGATGGGCGTATTGTTGAAGCTTCTCCTGGAAGACGAATAATCTATTTCATTCCAAAGAATACTCTCGCTATTGTTGCGAAGATTAATAATAAACTTGTTGACTTGACAGAAATTATAAGACCAGATTGGAAAGAAATTGAAATTCTTGATTTCAACTCAAGAGAGGGAAGAGATGTTTATTGGCATTCTGCAGCGCATATTCTTGCTCAAGCCGTTAAGCGTTTATTCCCTAAGGCAAAATTAGGTACTGGATGGCCAACTGAAACTGGATTCTTTTATGACTTTGACATTAGACCTCTTTCTCCAGATGACTTAAAGAGAATAGAGAAGGAGATGAAGAAAATTATTCAAGAAAACATACCCATTGAGAAGATTACTGTTACAAAAGAGGAAGCGAGGAAGATCTTCGAGGAGCGCGGTGAACGATACAAACTTGAAATAATTGATGAAATTCCCAGTGATGAGGTCACCATTTATAAGCAAGGTGAATTCATTGATTTGTGCAGAGGACCGCATGTTCCTCGAACAGGATTAATTAAGCATGTGAAATTACTATCAGTTTCATCATGTTATTGGAAGGGAGATGAAGGAAATCCTGTATTGCAACGTATTTACGGTATTGCATTTCCAACAGAGTCTCAATTAAAACAATATCTCAAAATGTTGGAAGAAGCAAAGAAGAGGGATCATCGTGTTCTTGGACCAAAATTAGGTCTCTTTATGATGCCAGAAGAAATAGGAGCTGGTTTAGTAATATGGCTTCCAAAAGGCGCTATTCTACGTCGGATAATTGAAGACTTTCTTTGGGATTTACATATAAAACATGGTTATCAATTTGTCATATCACCACATCTTGCTAGAGCAGAGCTTTGGAGAACATCTGGACATCTTGAATATTATCGGGAATACATGTGGATTATTCAGAAGAAAAATCAATTGTACTGCGTAAAACCCATGAATTGTCCGTTTCATATTCTAATCTATAAATCGAAGAGGAGAAGTTATCGCGAGCTACCTCTACGACTTGCAGAATTTGGCACAGTCTACCGTTATGAAAGAAGTGGCGTACTTCACGGATTGTTGAGAGTTAGAGGATTTACACAAGATGACGCTCACATATTTTGTAGACCCGACCAGTTGTTGGATGAATTAATTAACGTAATTCGTCTAATGAAAGAAATACTTGGTGCCTTTGGTTTTAAGGAGTTTGAAGCAGAATTATCCCTAAGAGATCCCAAGCAACCTAAAAAATTCATGGGTACTGATGAAGACTGGGAAATGGCAGAAAATGCATTAAGAAAAGCACTTGAAGTTGAGAAAATAGAGTACATCGAAAGAGTTGGAGAAGCAGCATTCTATGGTCCAAAAATTGATGTTCATTTAACTGATTCATTAGGGAGAAAATGGCAATGTTCCACGATTCAACTCGATTTTAATCTTCCAAAGAGATTCAATTTAACCTATGTAGACAAAGATGGTTCAGAAAAATTAGTTGTAATGATACATCGCGCATTAATTGGATCATTTGAGCGTTTCATCGGAATACTCATTGAACATTA
>JAHKLH010000208.1 GCA_029856635.1 Candidatus Njordarchaeota archaeon | reverse complement strand
TGCATGAAGCTAGTTATATTGTGATTAAGCGCGGTGAGAGTATGCAGGCTACGGTATAGGGCTTATCTGGTGATTAATTTAGGCTTAAGGCAATGTATTTATGCGAGTCTAAACCATACCAGCAATAATATAAGAAATATGAAGGACGAAATTAATAAGTCAAGATTAGATAGTTTTAGCTACATGTTACAGTGGAAAGGTGTCGATTTTTTATCTTAGAATCGAAGCTTTGCTACAATGCCTCCGAAAGTTCTTTTTAACATTTCCCCAACTTCGGATTCTGGGTTTATCAAGATCACTCGAGCACCAATTTCTTTTCCTCTCTTTAAAACCCACTCTACAGCGTCATCGCTTAAAGTCTTAATTTCGATATTCATTCCTCTTTTTGCAGCGTAGTTCATCCAACGGTTTTTTATCGCATCCACGGAATCCTCGGGTGCTAACTCAATTCTTTCTTCATAATCATCGTTTGATAATATTATTTGAAGAACATACCCACTTAAGTCCTCGGAAACAAGTATTAGTTCTGCTCTCCCCTCAATTAATGCTTGTGCTACTTCTCGCCAACCAGATGCAACCATATTTGGACTACGAGATGCAGTAGACATTATTTCTTCCCATGCTTTCTGTTCTATTGTGAATTGCGATTTCTGAATTAACTCCATTGCTCTAAATGCAGCCTCACGAAGTCCAGCCTCCCCCAAATACTGTGTACTAATTGTACCCAAGATTTTTCTTTTTATCTCTGGACGAAGATAATCACCTTTGAGTAAATCTTCCTTGAAAAAGCCGGGCCCGCCAATAATGATTCCCTTAACACTAGGGTCATTCGCAAAGAACTTACTAGCGAACTCCCCCACTTTTTTCAAGAATTCTTCACGTGCTTGTTCAATCTGTCTTTCGAAACGTCTAGCTGACTGACCGCCCTTTCCATGCTTCGATGGAATATCATATGAAATATGTTTCAATAATCTAACAACAGAACCATCAATTACTCCAAATGTTGCTTCTCCTGCCTCAACTAGTATAATCCCATATTTTTCTCGTGCGCTAAGCATCTCTTTTAAGAAGCTTGTTTCAAACTTGGAATCACACTTATATAGCTTAATTGGAAGAGGTTTCGGTGGTATTACTTCAAGGTAAATCTTTCCATGGTTAGTTACCCCCGAGTATATTACCAATCCTGTTGGAGGTACTTCACGCCAATATTTGAGCCGTGCTGAAATGCTCTGTAGGGCATCAATAACATGTTTTCTTGTTGTTCTAGACTTAATTCTCTGGGCTGTTGCTAATTCTCGTGATACCAATGAGGTTACCTCAGATAGGGGGGTCCTTGGCGGTATTGCTATGGTAATAAGCGTTGTACTATGTCCGTTGACAGCCGCACAGCTGTCAAGAAATTTAATTATTCTCTTAAGTTCATACAGCTTTTCTTCGCTTAATTCTTCATTCCCCATTTTGATTCCCTTTAAAATACGTTATCCTATTTTGGATTTATTATTTTCAAAAATTGCAAACATGGATACATTTGTTAAAATAATTCTGTCTGCATTTTTTAATCAAAATTTAATGAAGATTGATTGTGATAGGACAATGAAGTTACATGTTTGTCTAGCGATATAAATTAAATTATTTTCAATTTTTTGTGCATAAAGAAAGACAAGGGAATTATAATGCCAAAAACTAAATGGAAGAAACGACCAGGATTTAGTATGCCTGTTAACGAACTTATGAAGACGCACAGAATAGCATTGGCATGGGGAAGGGACCTACCGATTAAGTGGAAACATGCTGTTGAAATATGCAATGCAATAATGGAAAAGAGGATGACACTGAAGGAAGCTCAGGAATTTTTAGAAAATGTAATCAACTTAAAAGAGTGGGTACCCTTCTATAGATTTAAAGGAGATGTTGCGCATAGACCAGGGGAAGGACGTCAATGGAAAATAAAATCTGGTAGATATCCAGTAAAAGCTGCAAAATATATCCTTCGTGTTTTAAAAGATGCTGAAGCAAACGCGCGTGCTAAAAACATGAATCCAGAAAACTGTAGGATCTTGTTAATTGCAGCTCATAAAGGACGAATAATACGAAGGCGTGTTGATCGGATAGGTCCTGGTCTGTTCCGAGGATGGAAAATAAAGCGTGCAACCAATATCGAAGTTGTTGTAGTAGAGGTTCCAGAGAAGATAGAGGAAGAGAAAGAAGAAGTAGAAATAGCAGAGGAAATTGAAAAACCAGCAGAAGCAAAAGAGAAAGAACTAAAGGAACTTGAGGCGGAAATTGAAAAGATGGAAGTTGAGGAGGAAGCTAAAGAAGAAGCAGAGGAGGAAATAGAAACTGAAAAGGAGCTAGAAGAGCTTGAAGCAGAATTAAGAAAGGCAGAGCAAGAGACAACAGAAAGTGGATCAAAATCTTTAAATGAGGGATAAAATCAAAAGTGATATAAGAAATATATGTGGGGGGATTGAATGGAGGTTCCATATTTCACGCGATCATTAACAAAGAAGATTGTAAATCAAGGGCTTTTGCGATGGGCTATACATGAGTACTTGGATAAGTACTTTTGGAAATTAAACAAAAATAGACCCGGTTATCACAGTTGTGAGGTAACCATAAGTTCAAGTGGAACTAGAATACTGATTCGCGCTGTGAATCCGCAAATGATTATTGGAAGGCGAAAAAGAGGACTACTAAGATTGAAACAAATATTAAAGGAAACATTTAACTTGCCAGAACCAATTACTATTGAAGTTGAGCAGATTAAGCAACCATGGGTTGTAGGAAAATATGTAGCGGAGCGTCTTGCTCAGGGAATACCAAGGGTCAGAAATTTAAGAAGGTTTGTAAATGCTATAATTTCACAAATCGTTGAAGAAGTAAAACCACTTGGTATTGAAGTTAGGATTAAAGGAAAATTACGAAAGAGGCGTGCGGCTAAGATGCGTTTTGCAGCTGGCGTGATATTACATTCCGGTGAACCAGCCGAAAAGTATGTATCACATGGAAAAGCGCGTGCTGAATTGCGTGCAGGAACTGTTGGGGTTCAAGTTAAAATTGTTTATGTTCCTCTTGGAAGCAAGATGCCCGATGAAATACGAATAAGAAAATCAACTGAAATTGGTCCTGATGGAAAACCAGTTGCTCAAAAATTAAAAGAGTGGCTTGATGAAATTGATGAGAAAATAAGAGAAACATTACGTACTTTGGCAGTTTCATCAAGTGAAGAAAGTTAGGTGAGTGAGAATGAAAGCTAGCGAAATTAGAAAAATGACTACAGAACAGCGTTTTGAATTATTAGAAAAGTTAAGACGTGAGTTGATTATTCTTAAATCGAAGGCTAAAAGAGGAACATTGAAACAAACGGCGAAAATTCGCCAAATCAGAAAAGACCTCGCAAGATTGTTAACAGTAATGC
>JAHKLH010000207.1 GCA_029856635.1 Candidatus Njordarchaeota archaeon | reverse complement strand
TTCTTTTGGAATTCTTGTGAGTTCGCCGTTGCATAGGGGGCATCTTGATTGTGGTTTTTCTGGTGGTATTTCTTTGATTTCACGAAATATGTGCGTTAGTATCTCTGCTATGTTCTTGGTTTCTGGTGGAGAAATTACGATAACTCCTGCCTCTTCTGCTTTTCTTATTAAATCTTTATCGCGCGTGATTAATATTCGGTTTTCGAGTATTGCAACAGCAAGTGCAGTTCGGTCTCGATCGTCTGATTGTAAGTCGCCTACATACTTTGTATCGTATCCCAGTAGTCTTAACCATGTTACGATTCTTCCGCACATTTCATCGACGATAAATTTTTTCATTTATTTCACCGCGACATCAAGTGCAATTAGGAATTTTCTTTTTCCGACTTCTCTTCTTACTTTTTTATACGTGATTTCATAATTAATGTCTTGAAGTTCTCTCTCTACGATTTGTATGACTTCCTTTAGTGCTTCCTCCTTGTTTTTAGCTTGCCAAAATATATACAGATTTATGATTGTATTTTGTCTTGCTGTAGCTAATGCGCAATTTAGGAATTTTAATGATCCTGCTGGGAAATCCATTATTATTCTATCGAATGTTTCATTCAATTTTGGAACTATTTTAGTTGCATCACAATTAATTGGATTAATTATCTTATCAACATTATTCATTTTTGCATTTAACTCCAAGAGTTCTATTGCATGTGGATTTATATCTATTGATGTTATTTTTCGTGCTTTTTTAGCTAATCTTATTGAAAATCCTCCTATACCTGCAAACATATCCAGAATGTTCTCACCTTTTTGTGCATTAATATAGACTCTACTTCTCTCCCCTTGCATTCGAGGATTAAAGAATGCACGTTCAAAATTAACATAATACCAGCATGAATCCTCAATGTGTATTGTTTCGGGTTTACCCCATCCCGCTATTAGTTTCCAGGATGGAATACGATATTCACCAGAGGTTTCTCTTTCTTTTATAAATACTGCTCGCACTGAAAAAGCATCTAAAAGAATTCTACCTATCTCTTCAAGTTGATTCGTTGGAATTTCAAATTTACTTATTAAGATTATATCGTTTACGAGGGTTATACTCTGCGGAATATCTAATTTTGTTTTGTCTCTTAAAGTACGAAGACTTATCTGTCTTTGCTTACGTGGAAATGAAAAGGGAGCCTGGATTATTTTGCATGAGTATTTATTCAAAATTCTTTCTGGGATTTCAATGCTCCTAAGTGGAAAGAACACTTTAGCATTATGAACAACAAATTTTTTCGTTATATCAAGTACGTTTAAGCTTCGCAGGATCGTGTAAAGCTTTTTTGCATATACTACTGGAGCTGAAAGACAATACTCATCAGCTCTCGGTCTTGTCTTCATTTTTAATCAGGTCGGCTCTCCTTCATCATTCTATAATCTTTAATCATGTTTTTCTTAAAAAGAAAAATCTCTGAATTAGAATGCGTTAACTATAAAGGGAATCATAAAAATGAGGTATATAACATAAGCAATAGCTACAAAAACGTTTCTAGTTTGAAAAATAAAAAAGCACTAAATCTGCATTCCAAATAATCCAATGATGTAAATGAGAAGCGCGTAAATAATTAACGAAAACACTACGACCAGGATAGAGATAGTCCAGCGTTTTCTGCAAAGTCCTCGATGGGCCTCATAAAAGAAATCAATGGTTACCGCATAAGCGAGGGTAGCAAGTAGATATACTAAAATACCCGCATACATGTTTATTATTGGAATCACTGGAATGATTATTGATAAAATGAGTAGTGAGACTATGTAAATGATTGTGGAGATCAAGACTTTCACGAAATCCGAAGTTGTAACCTTTTTCAAGTACCATCCTAAAATCATAACGAAGGACATGACAAAGAATACTGCTATTTCGAGGATGAAACTGGTATTCAAAATTTATCACCTAAAAAGGAAAAAATAAAATACACCACAGATACTTACAAACAAATCAGACGGCCACAAGTTCATCAGAGTTCAGATCACCTCCTGCTCATCATGGTCAATTTAAGAAATACTCCTTTCACATTTAATTGTTTCATATCGTATCATTAACTGAGGAGTATTTCTGGGGGTATTAATGGAAGAAGAAAAATTCGGAAATCCATTCAGAGGAATCTGGGTACCAAAAAACCCACAGGAATTGCTGGATATAGCATTTCGTCGTGCTACACGTATCTCTGCGCCTTCCAAGCAAAAGATGTCTGCAATTAAAAGGAAAAAGAGTTTAGCTATTACCAGAATCAGAGCACTTTTTACAGAATTAAGCGAGCGTTTATGGAACATCGTTAGATTCTTTCCTAATTTAGATGAATTGCATCCTTTCTATGCATCAGTGATGGAAATTTATTGCAAAAAAGATGATGTTAAAATTGCTTTAGCAAAAATAAAGTCTTCCGCACTTCTTATAGAGCGGCTCGGAAAGGAGTATATAATTAAGATAAAAGCTGTAAGAAAGGAAGATGAACTTACTCCTACTGCAAAGATTCTTAGGGAAATTGATAAGCTTAGAGTTGAAGCCTATGGAAGAATATCTAGTGTTGTGAAGAAATTGAAGAAAGAATTTAGCATGCTCAATGATCTCGTTCGTAAATTAGCAAAATTGCCTGATTTTGATCCAAGGTTACCAATTCTTGTTGTTGCTGGTCCAACTAATGCGGGTAAGTCAACGTTCGTTAAAACTGTATCAAACGCTAAAGTCGAGGTTGCAAATTATCCATTTACAACAAAAAATGTTACTTTTGGTGTGATGAAATGGAAGCTTAATCCGGCATTGGATGCTTATTTGCAAGTTGTTGATACTCCGGGACTTCTTGATAGACCCTTAGAAAAGAGGAAACCCGAGGAAAAATTAGCGCTCAAAGCATTACAAACATTACCAAATGCGGTTCTGTTTTTGTTTGATGGGTCAACAGACGCTGTTTGTTCGGCAAAAGAACAAATAAACATATTCAATACTGTGACAAGCTTTTTTGATATGAGTAAAATCAAGTTGTTTGTTGCTATAAACAAAATAGATATAGTTGAGAAGGAAATACTAGAGGAAATCTTACACTTTGTTAGTAAAAATGGAATTCGTGCATATAAGATGAGTCTTATAACAAAGGAGGGTGTTAACAAGTTGCTAGAAGATATCAAAAAGGAGATGGCTGAAGTTTATTTGAGGGTATTTGAGAGAAAATAAAGTGAGTGAATGAAAAATGTTTGAAGTAATAACTCATGACCATATTGCACGAATTGGAAAGTTAAGAGAGATATTTACACCCGCAATTTCTTTTGTTAAAAATGGTAAGATCACAATTACTGATGGAAAGAATGAGTATTATCTAGACTCAAAAGAAATCTTTTATTTTCCCGACTTGGCCCCAATGTTTCGTGATGAAATTGTTAAGAAAACTATAGAAGACATTTGCAAGAATGTACCGGAGAA
>JAHKLH010000206.1 GCA_029856635.1 Candidatus Njordarchaeota archaeon | reverse complement strand
GTATTCGATATCGCAAAATTCATGAATGGTTATTGGAGATGGTGGGATTTCAATATTGTACAAGCATTCTGTAAACATTATGGATTAAATACCGTACCCGTTGTCTCTGAAGCAATGACAATTGAAGAGATTGTAGAATTAGTTCGTAATGGATTCAATAGTTTAATCGCCGAAAAAGAATTTCAAGCAGAAGGTATCGTGGCCAGAACAGTTCCCACGCTTTATGCTTGGCGTGTAGGTGAACTCCAACGCGTTATGTTTAAATTAAAGACTCGGGACTTCTAAACGTCCCCGTGGGAACATGTAATACGGTGACATAAGTGGAAGTTAAAATCGATGCGAGCATCATCGGTTTAAGGTTAATCGCTGTTGTCGCTTTAGCTTTGATCGCTTGTGTAGCGATCATAATTATTAGTAATGCGGATCTAGTTACGATGGTTATAATTTTCGCGCTAGCATTATTTTTTATGAATCGAATAATGACGTTATCAAATATCGTTGAGGCAAAGAAGAATGAAGATCGAGGAGCTAGCGAATAAGCTTTACTCTATTATTCAGTCAATGTTGGCCAATGACTTTAGAGAAGATATTGATATGATTTCAATTAGCATATCGAAAGCAGAGATCGAGGTTATTCATCTGAGGGAAATGGAAACGTTTAGTGATATTAGAAATAAGAAATCGATTAGGTTTCCTTGTGATGCTTATAATTTCGAATGTATTTGCGGAAGATATTGGTTGCGGAATAAGTTAACAAGTCTTTTGGAAATGATGTTCAATGACAAAATAGCTGTCGTTCGAGGAGTTGGAAATGAAATTTACGTTCTTTATCGCATATACTTTCCCTTATTATGGATGAAATATCTGCGTGAGAAATTTGGTTCGGAAATATCCTCCATTTTGTCCAAAGTTAACCGACTGTGAATGGTGTCAGTTTAAGGATTATTGTCCGACGTATTTAGAATCGTTACGAACAGAGGATAATGAGGAGAAAGAGCCATGCGATTTAATTGAATGCGAAACGACTTGCGATAAATGTCCTTATAGAGTTTATTGTAATTGTGCTGATTATAAGAGTAAGTAGGTGTAAGTAATGTCTAGAATCAAACAATTATTTAATGAACTCATCATACGGATTCGTCAATTATTAACTATTGATTTTAATGAAGAAAGAGATACAATAGTGATCAGGATCGAAGATGATGAGATAATTTTGCATCATTTAAGACTCTGTGAAATTTATTGTAATGGCACGGTTGTCGATTATTTTGAAAAAATTATACGTACTCTGACTGTAAAGAATATTTTTCGAGAAGTTATGAATTTTGATTATATCTGTGATGAAAGTTGGCTGTTGAAGAAATTGAAAGAATTATTAACAAAGAAATATAATGCTGAATTCGCTATTTTTCATCAATTGCCATTTGAAGAAATTTTGTTAATTCCAAAAAATACTAAATATTACATCATCGATACCAATATTTTGTTATTATTTGAGTGAATAATATGTCAACATTCAATAGGCTTTGCAAAAAGTTATTATCTTATATCGAGCAAGAGCTTAAAGATTTTGATTATGACCGAGATACCTTTGAAATTTATATCTTAATGAATTTTCTTAGTATTACACATTTCTCTATAAGGCAAACGGAAGTTAATATTCGCTATATTCATAAAAATTGGAGAACTTTTGATTACATCGAATTCAATTTTGATATGCTTTTCAATAGACGTTGGTTGCAAGATCGACTAACGAAATTTCTTCAACAGAAATTAAGCAAGAAATTTCTCGTATTACGGTTTAGTGATGATCGAATATCACTTATTCCTCTCAAAACGAAACATTACCAATCTTCTATATTAAGCATTCTTCCGCAATTTCGAAAAAGTTATGTGTTCGACTTAGACGAAGATATTATTGAAGAATTCCTGCAAAGGCGGAAGATATGCCGAAGAAATTAGAACGAACCGTCAATGAAACATTACGATCTATTATAATGATAAGAGTTTATTTAGCGGAAGGCGAATCATTCGATGACTTTATTAAACGAGTATTCTGTCCTTATTGTGGACGAAGACTTTATAATCCAGTTACTAAGGGACATTATTATATAATTACTAACGCAAGCATTCATTATGATTATGACGAAAATATAGAAATACCGTTGATTTTCAAATTTCTTTGCCTATATTGTCAAAGGCAATTTCTTGTTGGCGTAACGATTATAAGGCGGAAGAAATATGAAGATTCATAACTTGCAACAATTATTGAAAGTTATTAGGGAACTTTTAATACAAGCAAGAACTCTTAATCGTGATTTGCTTTACGATTCCTATAAAGTCATTATTCGGATAATTTATCGTTCATTCTTCAATGAGACACCAGAGTTAGAAATCGCATTGGCCAGATTGGGTAATGTTTATAAATACAGTTATTTCGATTTGCAGCCAACTTCGTTTGACGATATCTTCAAATCGTATGTCGAATTATTGAAGGAGATTTATCATATACTTTTTTACGCCATTAAGGATGATCATATTCGAATTCATTATGTTGATGCTGATCTTCCTTACGTTGAAATTTATGAGGAAGAAGAAAATGGATGCGCTTGAGGTTATTGAAAAGTTGAAAGAATTATTGATTAAGCGCGGTTATGAAGTTTACAGAGTTTGCGTAGGTAAAAATGATGAAGATAAAATTGTCTGTATTTGCTATAAACTTCGGCGAGGTAATCATAAAGTAGAATTACAAGGCTGTGTTGATGATATTGTTTTAGAAATTAGTGATAAACGGCAGCTTTATATTACAGTAAAGAGAAAACTTCCTGTATTTGTTTATCGAGACTCTTATTTCACGTTGATTATTGATGATGAGGACTGGGAAATGGTTATAGATCATGTTTTATGGGGAGATGGTATATGGGGTGAATCGAGGGTTTGCGAATGCGACCTATAGTCTGGGGATTAATTATAACAGTGATTGGAGCTGTTTTATGGGTTTATTTTAGCGTTGTCTTTGCCTTAATATATGGTTTGGCTGGTTATAGCTTTGAAGAATTGCCTATTATTGCTAAGCTATTAATTATTGTTCCAGGATTATGTATGTTATTCAGTTTACCGATCTCTATAATCATTGAAATTATTCAATGGATCAAAAGAAAGTTGCGTGATTAAAGTGTCAATGAAACAATTATGTAAAAAGATTATTAATTATATTCGCGAGGCAACAAGTAATTCAAAAGTTGATGTTATTACGATTCATATTGTTTCAATGCCATTACTAAGTTATTTTTTAATTTTCATTTGTGCAGAAGATTTCGAAGAGGATATCGATTTAGCTTATCCTACTAGAACTTTTAAGTTTCAACCGCTTAAATTTGATGAAATATTCGATGAAACATTAGTTACCAAAAATTTATTTCATGAATTATCCAAACAACTCCAGAAATTCAGCATGGAAAGAACTTCAACGACAATTACGATATTTATTC
>JAHKLH010000205.1 GCA_029856635.1 Candidatus Njordarchaeota archaeon | reverse complement strand
TTCTTTGAGTAAAGAAGGAGAAATGTGTCCTGTAAAAGCACCAAACTCTACAGGATCAACGTGTTGTGCAAATACTAGCGTCTTTGATACATTTTCCTTAATTCTAACTAAGTCAATGAAGTTGACTGCAACAACAAAGGTAATCTCCTTAATATCATGAGCAATATCATCAATTATTTGAGCAAGTTTTAGCGCGTTTTCGCCAATGCCTTGCTTATATAGCTTGAAGTTAATGATAAAAATTGGTGGACCTAGCTTGATCTTTTTCTCAAGCTTAGGCCTCTCAACAACAAGTGTCATGTTTCTTCACACTATTAAAAATAATATTATCTCTGCATGCATCATAATTTCGAAAAATTAAGTTGAGAATATTATAATTGATTATCTTCACGTTTAATATCATGAATTTTTTACATGCAGTATTGCTTATTCTTATGCAAGCGCTTAGGATGAATTTCTTAATAAACTTTTTGCACTTCTTCTTAAGGTTTTTCTCAAGAAACGCGTGAGTAGGGATTTCTAATTGAATTAAAATAGTTGGAAGAAATTATATGAATGAGGACTACGCAATTATGTGTTACGAAAGCCTTTTTATGATTGCAAGGTTATGATAAAAACTGATTGTGGTGATTAACATGAATTTAAAAATAGTTGAGGGTAAACTTGAGTTATTTGAAATAATTGTTTCTCTTTACTACTCGTTTTACAAGGAACTGAGAGAAAAACAAGGATGGAGTATAGGAAGCATTGAAGAGTACAAGAAGGAAGTCAAGAGAATGTTAGAAAAGGATAAATTTTTTGTAGCGTTTGTGAATGAATTTCCAGCAGGGTTTGTGAGAATTAGTGAACGGGATGGAGCTTATTGGATAGAGGAGGTTTTTGTTAAGCCAGAATTTCGGGGAAAGGGTATAGGTAGAGCACTGGTGGAAGAAGCAGAACGCTATATTCGACAATATGATTCAGTTGCATATGTCATGGTTCTTCCACAGGATTTAAATGCGATAAAATTCTGGTTAAGGATGAGGTATAATATTCTTAATACAATCGAATTAGCGAAAGATTTATCTCAGGAGAAAGTTCCGATGAGAACACTTGAGGTTTTTGGGTTTCCTCTTTTAATTTACAAATGGAATAAGGAGAATTTTGGATTCCTTGAGGAAGAATTTCTAAAGCTCCTTGAAAAATTCTTTGAGAGATTTGGAAGAGAAGATTTTCTGAAAATAGTATGTGATGCCTTGAAGAAGGCCTTGAAGGAGTAAATGCCTAGCATTGTTGTTTCTTCAAATTAGCTTTAATCTTTAATTGTGTATATTTTATACTTTCTCACTCAAGAAAGAAAGAGAAGTTATCTTAATGCTAATCTTGAAGTCCGTAATATCTTAAATATCCGACAGAATGAAAAATACAAGGAGTTTGAGTGATAGATATTTCCTAATGAATTTCATACTTATGAGATATGTATATAAATTCTATATTACAAACATCTTTTAAGAAAGGGATTCACAAGAAGTTTGAGGGAGACATGAATGTCTGAAGCAGTCTTAACTGGAGTACATTATCTGAGTGGAGATGATGCAGCTGCTGAAGGTTTAATTGCTGGAGGTATTAGGTTCTTTGCTGGATATCCAATTACACCATCAAGTGAACTACAAGAACGAATTTCTAGAAGATTACCAAAGATCGGTGGTATATTTATTCAAATGGAAGATGAATTATCTTCATTAGCAGCAGTAATAGGTGCGAGTTGGGCTGGAGCCAAAGCAGCTACTGCAACTTCTGGTCCTGGTTTTTCATTAATGCAGGAACACATTGGTCTCGCTGTAATGATGGAGGTACCTCTTGTCCTAGTTGATGTCCAAAGAGCTGGCCCATCGACTGGAATGCCAACATATATAGGTGAGGGAGATGTTATGCAGGCGAAATGGGGATCCCATGGATCGTACGAGATAATTGCTTTATCTCCTTCTTCGGTTCAAGAGTGTTTTGATTTTTGTGTGCGTGCTGTTAATTTAGCTGAGAAGTATCGAGTTCCAGTAATTGTTTTAATGAGTGAGACTATAGCACATATCTTTGAAAAAGTTGTTATTCCTCCTCCGGATAAGATTTCTATTGTTAGTCGAAAAACACCAATTGAGAAGCCTATTAGATTTCCTTATAAGGCAGATGAGGATTTGATTCCACCAATGCCTATTATCGGCGAGGGTTATCTGTTTCATAGTACAGGATTAACTCATGATGAACGCGGATATCCAAAAATTGATCCAGAAGTTCAAGATCGCCTTATTCGTCGACTGTGTGATAAGATAAGAAAGCATGCTGATGAGATTGTTGATGTTGAACTTTTTGGAATGGATGATGCGCGTATAGCAATTGTCGCGTATGGAATTACTGCCCGTTGTGCGAAATCGGCGGTAAGAATGGCTCGAAAGAGGGGGATAAAGGCTGGGCTTATTAGATTAAAGACGGTTTGGCCTTTCCCTGAGAAGATAATTAGAAAGTATGCTGGCAAAGTGAAATACTTTATTGTTCCCGAGATAAACTATGGTCAAATCGTTAGGGAAGTAGAGAGAGTTGTGGGAGGAAAAGCGGTTGTTGAATTTATTGGTAAAATGGGCGGTGTTGTATTTTCACCAGAGGAATTATTGGATGCAATAGTAAAAGCGTCATGTAAAATTTGAATTGCTTGTGCATTTGTGGAGTTTAGAAATATTTTCATATATGCTACTGTGATACAAGGAAATTGTGTTTGTCTGAGATAATATCATATGTTGGTTCGTAATAAATTAAGGAGGGGCTGAGCTTTAATATTTGGTTATTAATTTGTTTTGAGTGAATGCAATGGTATCTGACGTAGTGAGTGATGCACGTGTGGTCGTGTATGAGGATATTCCTAATTGGTTGCGAGTCTCATTTGTTATTTTTCTTGCGTTTTTTATAGTTTCGTTGATGATTTCTCTTTATACTACCTCCATTCTGGTTAATATGTTTGCTACAAAATTTGCAATTGCCTACTTTGTTCTACCTTATTTTGAAGTTAGTTTAATAGTAGTAGATGCTACTTGGTCTTTGATTATTAACGGGCTTTTTATAGTGCTAATACTAATTAGCTTGATTCTATCTCTTATGAGAGATGATGTTATTAAGTATTTTCTTTCTAAGAAGCCCATTAAGTCAGCTATTACTTTGTCAGAAGCTTTTCTATCTTGCTTTTCGCTATCTATTTTTTTAATACTCATATTCCCAATGAGATTTATGCTTGAAACAGAAATGGGTGAGGAATATTTTCTGAAATTAGCATATGAAGCTGCAGTAGTTGCGCCTATTATGGAGGAACTAACTTTTCGATTGCTTTTCTTGCTGTTTCCTCTAGCAGCAATTTATTCTATAATTAGAAAAGACTTATCTAATTTCAAGATAATTCTGGTCGGAAAACCCAATGTTGATGTGCTCGATATTCCCCTAATAATTATTACGGCGATTTTATTTGGTTACACACATTATAC
>JAHKLH010000204.1 GCA_029856635.1 Candidatus Njordarchaeota archaeon | reverse complement strand
AATTTCTGAAAAAACTGTTGATTGGGTCATCCCAAAGAGCAAGGCAATTCCAAACACTAATAGTATGCTATCCATTGCATCCATTACAAAGAACTTTACTGCGGCTTCTAAACTGCGTAATTTCTCTTTTGATATGGAAATTAGTGCATAAAGTGGTAGTGACATTGCAACCCAGCCGATATAAAAAACTATGAAATCCGATGCCATTATTAGTATCATTGCACCGAAAACTGAGAGAACTACTGCATCGTTCAAATACGGTAACCATTCGAACTTTGAAAAGTAACCTGCGAATAGAATTAGCACTAAAAACGCGGATAGCAGTATTATTAATGCTCCATATTTCGTGAGATTATCTAAAATTAAAAATCCATCACCAAAAATGCCAATAGAAACCATTGGAAGTAAAATAAGTGGTAAAATTTGTGATAGAATCGCTAATGCAATTGATAGTTTAATAGCCCTTCTCCAAGCTGATATAAGTGAAAGAATCACAACAAATGATGTTATGATTACTAAGAAATAAAATGGTTGTATAAACGGCTGTATTTCTGGTAACATCCATTACACCAATCACAAATACAAAATAAATAATATCGTATGTTCAAATTTTTCAGAATATATTAAGAGGGAATTAAATTAACACTAATCACGACGAGGAATCAAGCAAAGAAATATCCAGTCGTCTTCTCCTATGTTCTTGAATCCATGTTTAATATTTGGTGAAATATAACAACACATGTTTGGTTCTAAAATTGCTTCTTTTTGCTCATTATTTTCAATCCAAATGACCTTGCCGCGACCTTGTAAAATATATATTTCATGCTCCCACTCATGTTGATGAATTGGTATTTCTCCATTTGGTTCAACTTTAAAAACTCTCATAATGAAATTTGGGACATTCTCTGGACCACCTAGAAGTACTTTGTAAAATACCTTTTTAACTCCAGGCATTGGAGGAATAATCCAAGGGATTTCGTCTACTTTTTTAACTACCACTGACATTACTGTCACCCACTTATTAAAAAATAAATTCTCAATTTTATCCCAAGAATTTCCTTATTACATCACTAACTATTCTTGGAATTTCTTGTAGTTTCTCCAATATAATAGATTCAGCTTTAAGTATACGTTCAAATCGACGCAATGCTCTTCTATCATATGAAATACGAGGTGCTACCAGAATCACACGAACATTACGAAGTTTAGCAATCTCTTTACACACTTTTATTGCTATTTCTTCATCAAAGAATGCAAAGTCCGATAGAATAACCAAAACTATTAATGGAACATCTTGAGCCCCCTCAATTTGTTCCTTTCCCCATTTTAATGCTCCACTTACCATTGTCCCGCCTTGAGCACGAATTTGAAGCAAGTCGCTTACAATTTGTTCAACGTCTTTTTTCTCATCTAAATTTTTGATAATATATGTGTCGCTTTCAAACAAGCAACAAGCGAATTCCTCTGATTTTAATTTCATTGCAAGCATTGCAACAGTAATCGCACACAGTGCTAATTTTTCACCCGCCATACTACCGCTGAAATCCAAGATAAAAATGAAAGGCACGCGTCTTTTCTTTCTTTTGTAAACAATCAAATCATACAAGGTTATCGGTATTTTAGTTGGATTTTTCCCTGACAAGATTAAATTCTCTAGAGTACTCTCAATGTCAATGTACTCGAAATCCTCATCAGCAAGAAATATTCTCGTTTCGGTTGACGGAATTATTCCCCCGCGCTCGATTGAACCAAATAGTTTATAACCGAATTCCTCAGCAATTTCAAGTAAAGCTTTTTTGACAATCTCATTTAGTTTCTTTAAGCACCTTTTGGGTAACTTGTCTTTGTGTTCAAACCAAAATTTGATTAAGTTCATTCCAGGTCCTGCACTTAAGCTAGGCAAGATTTGTTCGAAACTTAATCCGAAGATTGATGCTGTGCGTAATGCATTTTCAAAATCGTAATAAAGTAATGCAGCCATGTGAATTTTACTTTTAGTCTTTATCGCTAAATTCATCAGTTCCTTCATTTTCTCATAATCAGGTCTTACTTCACTCAACAGTTCAAATAAATGATTAAAGTCTCCCGATGCTGTTTTGTAGTAATGCTTTAGTTGATGCCATTTGGAACCATAAATCATGTGAATTTGATCCTCGGGAATGTTAAAATATTTAGCTAATAAAAGTGCCTCATCAAGTGTTGGTGCAAACATTGGTTCTCTTCTATAGTAATTTCGCAAATGTTCCAAGAAATGTATTGGTGATGGCGCATGAATTAAAATCTGCCTTTTGAGTCTTGATAATTGCATCAAAAAGAAGTGCCGCCCATATGCTATTGGAATTCTTTCTGATAATGCCTTCAACTTCTCATGCAATCGAAGGTATTTATAATACTTGCTTGCTTTATCTTCATTTAATTTGTCAATTTCATTTATCATCTCTTCAATTCGCACCGCAATTTCTTCTCTCCATTCCTGCGAAAAAACTGGTAACTCCACAAGTTCTTCGAGTTTCATTTTCTTTTGTTTAATTAACTTCTTAAAAAGTTCACTCGTAATATCTGTTCCTAGCATTAGATCTAGAATTCTTGTGAATTTGAAAACCTCCTTTAATGGCATTCTTTTTAAGCTTTCGTTTATTACTTTCCAAATGAAATCATTATTGACTATTTTTTTGGCTTGTTCCCTTAAATGCCGTATAACCTCAACCAAATGTTTAACTGTAATAACTTTTTCAGCAATGATTTGAATTACTTCTTCAAGAACTTTATCGTCAATTAATTCTGCGTCTTTTAGGAAACTCGTAGTCTTCGCGAGAATCCCAACATCCTTTATTCTCTTAAAAATTGTAATATCATGTGATTGAATCCACTCGGGAATTATTGATTCCCATGGTGCGGGAGATTGCTTCAATATTTCAGTCCATCCCAATTTTATGCAGAGCTTGATATCTGAGGGCGAGAGAGAACCTAATTTTTTCATAAGTTTCATTCGTGCATAGTTAATTAATTCCTCGAAAGATGATATTCCTTGCAAAAGGATTTCTCTCTCGGAAACAATATTAGATATAGAATACCACGGTTCTTCCTTTAACATGACGTGTTTACGAAAGTTTTTAATAAATTCCTGGACATCACTTCTTGGCTTTTCCTCGAGTAATCTAACTTGTTGCCATATTTCCATTAATGTTTTACGCGCCGACGCAGGGATTCCTTTTAGAATCTCCTCTATCTCCTTTACCTTGGGTCTTTTTCCGACCAAGAATTTTTCTACAATTTCTTCAGCAATTTTTTGTGCAATATCTTGATCCTCATAATATGTTGTTAGGACTGCAGCGTTGACATAATCTTGAGGAATTAAAGTGTGATATTTAAGAAGCCTAACCATGAGTATCTTTGCAATACTTATCGCTTGGCGAATAGACGGTGGTGTTATGTTTTCTTGCTGACGCAAGGCATTTATAAATTCAATCGCAAATTCAACTGGATTTATTGGAATGTATACTTT
>JAHKLH010000203.1 GCA_029856635.1 Candidatus Njordarchaeota archaeon | reverse complement strand
GAGTTATTGTCTTAGCAATAATGATTTTACCAACATTAATCGTAATCTCCGAAGAAGCAATAAAAATGGTGCCTCAAGAACTTAAAGAAGCAGCATTTTCTCTTGGTGCAAACAAAACACAAACAGTATTTAGAGTAGTTGTACCAACAGCAATACCTGGAATTAGCGCTGGAATTTTGCTTGCAATTGGTAGAGCAATAGGCGAAACAATGGCTGTTTTGATGGTTACAGGGAATACCCCAAAAGTGCCGACAAGTATCTTAGATACATGTTACTTAATGACATCTCTAATAGCGAATGAATTTGGGTACGCCGCGGGAATCCCTCTATATCGCTCAGTGTTATTTGTTGTTGCATTCATTTTGTTACTTCTCTCTCTACTATTCATGGTGTCTGCGAGAATAATTATTTTCAGGATGCGCAAGAAAATGGGATTAAAGTGATGGATTATGAATCGAGTAATTCACGATAGAATAGCAAAAATCATTTTAATTGTTGTTACAGTGATTACATTATCACCATTTATCGCCATAATTTCTGACATCATGTTTAAAGGCATATTACACATAAACATTGAACTTATTACTGAATATCCTCGCAAATTAGGCCTAGAAGGAGGTGCACTGAATGCTATCGTTGGATCTATTCTAATGATCGCACTTGCATGTGTTTTTGCCATGCCCATTAGTATTGGTGGCGCAATATACTTATCTGAATATTTAGAAAGCGAGAAATTAAGGAATATTCTAGAGTTTATGGTGGATGCACTTGCTGGTGTTCCAAGTATAGTGTTTGGCGCATTTGGATATATTTTCTTCGCCTATTTTCTTCGCCTAGGAGCATGTTGGCTTACGGCATCTTTGACATTGGCGCTAATGATGTTGCCAATAATGTTAAGAACAGCAGAAGAAGCTCTTAGATTTGTTCCAATCGAATTAAAAGAAGCCGCTTATTCTCTTGGTGCATCAAAGTGGCAAGTAATTTCAAATGTATCATTAAACATAGCGGCACCAGCAATAATAAGTGGAATTTTGTTAGGCATTGCACGTGTTTTTGGAGAGACAGCACCATTACTATTGACGACTGGTTATAATTTCTTTTCTCCATCATCATTCCTTGAGGGAATTGCAACAATGACTGTGACCATTTTTATGTGGGTTGAATCTCCATTTCCAGAACTTGTTAATCGTGCATATGCACTTGGATTTATTCTACTTATAATAGTGATTGGAATAGATGTGCTTGCTAACCTGTTATCGAGATATTTTGCCAGACATATGGTGAAATAAGAGATGCCAAGATACAAGATAATTATCGAAAACCTTAATGTGTGGTATGGAAAAAAACATGTGCTCAAGAATATAAACCTTAAGATCGAAGAAAAGAAGATCACCTGTATTATGGGACCAAGCGGCTGCGGAAAAAGTACATTATTACGCACTATAAATAGGCTTAATGATTTGATAAAGGAGTTTAAAATGAGTGGAAATGTACTAATTGAGGGGATAGGAAACATTTATTCTGATGATATTGATGTTTATGAATTAAGAAGACGCGTTGCATACATTTATCAAAAACCAAATCCTTTTCCAATGTCAATATTTGATAATGTTGCATTTGGATTACGAATTCATGGAATCAAGGATAAGAAATTCATTAGAGAAAAAGTAAGAGAAGCTCTAGAGAAAGTAGGGCTGTGGGATGAAGTTAAAGATAGGTTAGAAGTTTCAGCACTTAAACTTTCAGGAGGCCAGCAACAAAGATTATGCATTGCTCGTGCCCTAGCACTTGATCCAGAAGTATTACTAATGGACGAACCAACAGCATTTCTTGACCCAATTGCAACAGAAAAAATAGAGAAACTTATTATAGAATTATCAAAGGAAAAAACAATAGTACTTGTAAGCCATGAGATTCATCAAGCATTGAGAGTTAGTGATTACATTGCATTTTTATATCTTGGAGAGCTTGTTGAATATACTAAAACTAAAGAAATCTTACGAGATCCGACGGAGATTTTAAAGTATTTCTTATAAAAATTTATTCATAATGTAAGGCACTCCGGGGGATTTCAATATGATGAAAGGTCTTCTAGACAAAATAGATTTCATAGAAAGAAAACTGCGGGAACTTTTTTCTACAACACGACAAGGATTTGTTGAATTGCGAAAAGTGATGGAAGAAAATAATCCGAATCTTATCAAGAAGCTGGAAGAAATTGAAAAAAAGAGTGATGAAATAAATCTTCTAATCTTCAGAACTGCTGCTGATACAATAGCACTGTATGCTCCAGTGGCTCATACCATGAGGTATATTTTAGGAACCATGCAAATCAGTAGTTTTTGCGAGAGAGTTTGCGACCTAATATATGAAATTGGTGAATTTATTCCCTTTGAATTGGACAAGAATTTAGAAAAAATTAGAGAGGAAATGCTTTCAATGATAGATAATTTGCGTAAAATGCTTGAAATAATCGAGACAGCGTTTGAAAAACATGAAATAGATAAGATAGATGAAAAATTGACTGAGTTAGATACAAAAGTTGATAACAAGTATAATGAAATAAAAGAGCAGTTAGCCGAATATGTCACTAAGAAGTGCACAAAAACCAGAACCGTTTTTAACATGTTATTATCCATAAGGTACTTGGAAAGAATTGGAGACATAATTGCTAAAATGGGAGCAAGACTAATCTTTATTGAAGAAAACCGTATTGTATTTATCAAATGAGGCAATTATATGTATACATAAATGAATAATTTTTCTATTTAGTGTAAGACGAACTGGTGAACGTAAAATGTCAATATTGCCTTAAAAAAGAAAAGTCTTCTAAAGTTATCAACATTTTTAACAGCAATAGGAAGTATTTTAATAATTATTGCCATGCTTGTCGGGAGTTTGTCTATTGAAGTCTACATACAAGCAATAGCAAGTGTATTGATAATAATTTTAGGAGTATTTTTGCTTATATCTTTTATGAACATGAATTTAATTTCGACAGATTCAAAAAAGAATTGGATATTATGCTACATTATCAACAATAGTGTTGTCATTTATTCCCATGGCCTATGAATATATAAATCCATCTGCAACTTTAACGGGAGCTCTTGATTTGATTTCATCAGATGTAATACTTATTCTACTCACAGTCATGAGTGTAGTTAGTGGCATTCTAAATAATTTTTTTCTACAAGGAAATTAAAGGTGGAACATATGGTAGCTTCGTGGGAACATCCTTAATATTTGCGGGAATACTTATGCCAGCGCTTATGACGACTTTTTTGCACATTTTTATTTGAGGAATTTCTTGTTTTGCTGGTTTAAATTTGAATGATGGGTAACCTGAATTTCCGCGTGCTACCTAAGAAATCAATAAACCCGCTTTAAATTTGATAATTAAACAAACAATGAAATCAGAAAAACTCAAAAGTGCAAAAGGGTCGTCAAGAGCGTATGCCAGTTAGCGTATTTTTTAGGTTTATTCGTGATTGGCCTAGCTTGCTTC
>JAHKLH010000202.1 GCA_029856635.1 Candidatus Njordarchaeota archaeon | reverse complement strand
GTTTATGCGTTCTTCTAATGGCTTTTTACTCCAATCAGGGGATGAACTTACTTGAGAATATACATGAACTACTTTTAGAAGTAGTTCTGCATCTGGTTTCTTTCGCATTAATTCGACGATATCTTCTGGCAAATTAATTGCAGGACCCCCTTTAATCTCTGGATGTTCCACGTCAATAATTACGCGATCAAGAAGTGCACGGCCACCAATCTCAGTTTTAATTTCAACCTTGGCCTTTGATTTAATACATTTGATTAAGAAATCTCTCAATTCATCAAGATTAGTCGCGATGATAGGCATAATATAACACCTTCTTTATTCCCATATTTTGAAAGGCCAAAAGTCCCAGCGTCTGAGTTTTTTCCATTCTTCTTCTGTTGGTAAGCTAATCTCTGGACTCTCTCGTCCGATTATGAAAACATAATCAAGAGCCGTAACTATACGTTCGCCATCCGGAGTTTCGATCGTTGCAGTTGATGCACGGCCAATACCGTAGTGCTTGCGAATTTCAATTAATTTTCCATGCTCTCCCATGTGGCGACCAGCCATGATGTAACAATAAGCACCTTTTTCAAATCTATAATGATTGAGCACTTGCAAATCTGGCAACGATACTTTTAATGTATCATTTGTAAAGTACGTATTTAGTACTTTTCTTCGCTCTTCCTCTGTATTTGTTTTGAACAAAATGTTATATCCCGAGGTTAAATTGAGTTGAATCCATCCATTCTTGTAATATCTTTTTCCAATGATCTTACAAAGTTTAAACCTGGCTTCCTCTGCAGTGATTTTATGAAGAATTAGTTTATTTCTGTGCGGGAGAATGCGATAATATTCGTTGACTCTCTTTATATGAATTACATCGAAAGGACCAACAGGGAATTTGTATGATTTACGAACGCGACCATCCACTTCAACTAATTCCTGATTTAAAATTATTTTGATTTCCCTAAGAGTTCGAGCATATCCAAGCAAATCACGTAGTATGATTCCCAAGGGAAGACACATTTCCTTTGGATGTGGTCCCGGTTCTGGTTTAATTGTAAACCAGCCTCCGACCTTCCTTGGAATAGGCCATAATTTTGGTGCCGCAAGTCTTTTAAGGTGCTTTTTTCCTCCTAGCTTGGTCATTTGACTCACGCTGGACTTCTTAATTTCTTAATGAGAAAGCAAAAACATTTTTTATTGATTTTTATTGATTTATGTACCTCAACAGACTTTTTGTTTGCTATTTCTCCTCAGAGGCCTCACTAGATTCCTCTTTTGTCTCCTCTTTTATTTCCTCCTCGCCGACTTCCCCCTCAAATTTTTCAGGGGTCTCTATTTTCTCCTCTAGTTCTACTTCGCTTGGAGCAGCAACTTTTCTTTTTCTTTCAAGAATTTCTTTTCGTTTGGGATCTTTTAAATCTAAATCAACGATTCTCACATTCCATGGTCTAATGGGTACGTGCACGACGCGTCCATCGCTTCTTTTTCTTGTAACTTTATCAATATAGATTCTAAGACGTTTTACATCAACTTCGATTACCTTACCGACGATCCCTTTGAATGAACCCTTTATAATTACTACTGTATCGCCTTGTCTAATAGGCATTCGCTTTACTCCATATTTTGTTTGTGCTTCTTTTGTTAACATTGCGACTATTTGCTTGCGTAGTCGATGAAGTGGTGCATCATAGATCCAGTATTTTCTTTGTTTTCGTGGTTGCTTTGAGAGTTTACTGTAGATTTTCATTTTATCTCCCTTCACATTAATCATGACATACGAAATAAATAAATATTTTTCAGCTATGATGCAATACCAGCAACAATTTTTCCGCCAGCTTTTTCGATTTTTTGTTTTGCTTTTTCTGTCACATGAGCTTGTTCATGGACGATTAATACGAGCGGAATGTCGACTTTCCCTCCTCCAAGAATCTTTACATTTGGATTTGTGAATTTGACAATATAATTTCCTTTTTCGTCTTTTTCGAACGGAATTCTATTTTCTTTTATTAACGTCACAATTTCACCGACGTTGATAACATATGTTGGACGTATTAATGCGTGTCGTGTGAATCCATAGGAACCTATTTGCGCTATGCGATCCTTGAATTTCTCAGCAAATTTCATGTGATCCTTAATTCCTGCAGCACCGAATCCTCCACGTTGTCCACTTTTTCTGGCACCACCTGAAGCTTGTCCAGCACCATGATATCGTCTCCCTAGAAGTTTTCTTGATTTCTTCTTCTTGCGTTTCACCCTTATTTTAACCATTGTAAGGCCCTCAAGTTCCTTAAATTTAAACAAAAGGAGGAAGATATTTTCTTATAAAGTATTTATCTATGCAAATTGCAGTATCAAATTATGTGAGTGTTTTTTCTTCCGTTATAAATAGCGAGATTATAATACAACAGGCGGAGTCAAAATTGTAGTATTTCCTTTCTAAGCAAAACGTGTGTCAATAAATCTATCGCATTTTCAACATCACGTAAATCAATGATTTCATTTGTTGAATGCATGTATCTTAGAGGTATGCTTACCAATGCAGTTCTAATTCCACTTCTAACTAACTGAACAACACCTGCTTCGGTTCCACGCGGTGCAAGTTCTGGTTCGATTTGATATGGAATTTTTTCATCATGCGCGACCTTAATTAAGAAGTTAAACACATCTTCCTTGGTTGATGGAGGCGATGCTATCGCTGGTCCAAATCCAAGTTTTATATCATGGTATCCAGAAAGAGGGGGTATATCTGTTGCATGAGTAGTATCCAGTATTATCGCTAGATTTGGTTTAACTCTAAACGCTACCGATTGTGCGGCCATAACGCCTATTTCTTCTTGTACCGTAAAACTGAAGTAAATATTACAAGGCATTTCTTTATCACGGAGTCTTTTGAGAAGTTCTATTAGAATGACGCAACCAGTTCTATTATCAAGTCCCGCAGATGAAATACGATGTTTACCAAGCTTGCGCAATGATGTACAAAAAGTAATAGGATCACCAACACTAACGATACCCTTCAATTCATCTTTACTTGACACACCACAATCGATATACAAATTCCTTATGTCAGGAATTTTTTGTTTCTCATCGGTCTTGAGAAGATGGCATGGTTTGTATGAAATAATACCTTCAACTTCTTTCTTTCCAATGATTTTAACGGGAGTTCCAATAAGTGTCTGTGGATTAACTCCTCCAATACGTGCAAATTTTATGAAACCTTCATTTGTAATTCGAGTCACAATTAATCCAATGGTATCCATATGCGCAGTTAGCAAGATTCTTTTCTCTTCATTACGTCCTCTCACAAGGCAGATAACATTACCAAGGGGATCAACAATTTGTTCATCACAATACGGTTTGGTAATTTCGAGAATTTTTTCTCTAATTTTTTTCTCAAAACCAGAAGGACCAGGAACTTTAACTAACTCTTGAAAAATACCACATAAAGCCCCGCTCAAAAGAGACACCATCAAACCTAACGAAAAATTTATAATCAATAAACATTCTCTAATTAACGGAATATTG
>JAHKLH010000201.1 GCA_029856635.1 Candidatus Njordarchaeota archaeon | reverse complement strand
GTTTTTAGTTTTTAATCAGTTTTAAAGAACGTGAAAGATATATGCGAATTCTGGGTGGTCTTTTATGAAAATAGTTCTAATTGGACATATGGGGGTCGGAAAAACAACGTTTATAAGTGCATTAAAAAATCTTGCAACGGGTTTTAATCCAGTAGAGCCGCTTCCAACAATTTCAATTGAGAAATATTATATCAGAATTGGCTCATTCGAATTCAAGGTGATTGATACACCTGGTCATTTGCTTCTTTCAGAAAAGGAGTCAAAAAAAGTTCTCAAAATTTCAAAGAAAGCAAACATCATATTATTCTTCGTGGATATAACGAGACCAATGACATACTCTCTAGGGACAATTCGTATGCTTTCGAAGTATGTTAAACCACAAAGAACAATTGTAATTGTCAATAAAATGGATTTAGTAAATTATTGTGATGCAAAAGTCATAGATGTAATTAAAATCCTAAAGGAAGCAAGTTTTACTCCAGCATCGTTAATTCCAATTTCTGCAAAAACATTATACAATATTTATAATTTGCTCAAAGTCATAGCTAATATGCTTGGTTATGATATTCCTATAGTTGTGCCTATAATAGCAGTTAGAGTGATGTTAAATGATATCATAATTGCTGAGTTTACTCAGAAAGAACTTCCAAAAGTCTTACGTGAGTTTCTAATAAAAGCTACGGTTTCAAAATCCACGGAACTTGCCTTAGATCTTGTTTCAGCGTTCTGGAGTGCTGTAAAAAGACTTCTTTCAAGTGTGGATAGGACAGTTGGTGAAAACTTTATGATTGACACTTTAATTGGGAAAATCGCTATTATTACAAAAAATATTAGCGATGATGAATTGAGTGGTATGTTTGTCTTGGATAAAAATTTAGCTTTACCCTTCGGTGCAATAAAGCCAAAATTAGAAAAGTTTCTGATTAATGTCTTTGAATACTGGAGAGTTTCAGGGACTTACTCTATCCAATTAACTGAAAATGATGTGATTAATTTCCTGATGGTTAATTAAGTGAGAAGTATGTTTTTGGCCGCAGCTAATAATATTGTGATTGCTATAGCGTTTTTTGCATTAGCGTGTTCCCAATATCAAATAATCAAGCTTTACGAGGAACTTAATTTGAGCAAAAAATTTAGGTTGACGGCATTTATATCTCTTTTACTTTCAGCATTTTTCTTATTAATTATCGCAATTCTTGAGTTAAAGTTTAGTGTAAATTCATTTCATGAATTAATTCTCGGTATGAATGAAGTTACGAGAGAAATACTAATTGCAATATATACTATTGCGGTTATTGCACCTATCGCAACAATTTTATCATGGCTCTTAGTATATATGAAACCATTACTTGAAAGAGTTAGCTACATTTTTTTCGTATTAATAGTTAAGATCGGAATCATTTTGACAATAGTCTTGATGTTAAATGCATCATTTCTCTGCTTAATTGCAACAATACTATCTCTCCTTGTCATAATGTTATGGCTAATAGTTTTCAACAGTCTTAAAAAAATACGCAAAATGTTGCCAGAGATAAGTAAATTCATTTCATATACATTAATGAAACTTGATATTTTCTCGATAATTGCAGTGATACCAATACCTGTTGCATTTATCATACTAAACGTAGGATTAATAACAATGAACCAAACTTTTTATGTGAATTTCATTTCAGCATCTTTATCAGCGATCTTAACAATACTTATTCACCGTGAGTGCAAAGGATGTTTAATCAAGTACAAACAATCGCGAGCAATAGACATAAAGCAAATTCTCTTTTTGTGAATCAGGATGATAGAAATCGTAGATAATATCAAAAATGCGAGAGGAATAATTATTCCGTTCAAGGATCGCTCTAAATATATAGTAATTAAAGTAAGACTAAACAAAAACATTGAGAGGATAATATCTAAACGAATTCTTGAAATTATTGCAAGCGAAAAAGAAGATAAGGAACTTTTGAAGAAAGTCAAAAAAATCGTAAATGAAACTCTTAAGACTTATCTAATAATATGATCATCTAATGAAAAATCTCTTTTGGTGAATTCTACTTAGAAAAGAATCATATTCTTTCTTAGGAATACTTTTAGAAAAATGTAAAACAAGTGCTATTAACTTTACTATCATAAATGTTTTGTTTTTTATATTTTTAGCGATGATGAGAGGACTACGAAGCGAACATAATGAGCGAGCGGGCATCGTCTGAGCATTCCTAATTTTCTCTTGTGCACACATATTTAATTCCATGTTTTTCAATAATTCTAGCACCACCTCCATGTATTATGGCCCACTTTGCTTTCTCAATATCTGTAATTTTCAGAGATGCTACATGCGTGAACCCAAGGTCAAAGAATATTTCTGGAAGTATTTGTGCTGTTGGGCCTATTATTGCTCTTATCCTACAATTTTTTGAATAATCTATTATCAAATCAATTGTATCATTCACTAGTGTAGCTCCAGTAACAATGCAAACTGTAGCTTTAGGAAGAACTCGTTTTATTAAGCAATCTGGAAGCGTGTCTTCACTTCTAAAAAGAGGATTTCTTTCGAGAACTATGGTTTTAATTTTTCTTTTTTCCAATGCTCTCACGATGGGAACCATATTTCCAATGACAACAACGAGGTCATTTGGCTTAAATTCTATAAGTTCAAGTAGTCCTCTTGTTAAGAATTTTTCCTCCTTGATTAACAACTGAGAAATTGCATTCAATATAGCAACACCAACACATTTCTCAGCAATATTGTATGATGAAACCAACTTATCCACATCATTTATTGATGCACTCTCAATATAGGTTCCACGGGTAATGTCCTCCCGAGGAACAAAAGCAACTCCAATTGCACGTTTATTATTTTCCCTTACTATTGCATACGCGTAAAGAGTTCCAATACCATATTCAACCAAAGTTATTCCTCGAGAAATAGCAATCTTCTTTAATATTTTAGCAATGTCATCTATTATCATTGTATTCACAGTCTATTCACGCTTATAAAGAATTCTAATAATGTATATTATTAAACCAACGATAAAAGAAACAACGCAGATCCCGTAAACTGCAGTGATGGAAAGCACGTGAAGAAATGGATTTCCAGAATACGGATAGAATGGTTTTATTTCTGAATAAACGAAGGAATCTAGAAAAACATGACTGTAGGTTCCAATGAGCGATGAGATTAAAATTTTAGCAAAAGACGTTTCTTGTTTTAATCCAAAAATTCTAAGCAGTTTTAAGTAATATCTTTTGAGAGGATACATAATCAGAGACAAAATTAATGAGACTACTGTCGCCATGAGATACGTATGCAAAATACCATGTAAAGGAGCCCTAGACCTGGTAATTACAATGTAAAGAGGCTCAATATCAATTATTACTGATGCTATAAGAATCACAAATAAGTCAATGAACGGAAATAAAATTATTCCAATTAATAAAGCAGGGCCTAGATGAAAAGGAGTTAATGGCATAAAAATCACCTACTTACTAAGTAGGAAAACCCTAAATAAAGGTCCTTAATAATCAT
>JAHKLH010000200.1 GCA_029856635.1 Candidatus Njordarchaeota archaeon | reverse complement strand
CAGAATAATTCCATATAGAATAATTCTAAATAGAATAAAAATTAGAAACATCTGGTCTAGGCGCAGAAAGCTTATCCTCACCTAACAACCCATTAAGTTAAGTCAGCAAAAATTCTAATCATATTCACCAGAATATAACTAATTAAAACCACACTTAGGCAAAATAATTCTCATATTTCACTTAAAAATTATGACAAACTCAAACAAATAAACGCACCAATCCAAAATTCATTACAAGTTCTCTTCGTTATTAATTATGAAAATTAAATTCTCACAATACGGGTCGCTGGTAGTCTAGTGCGGATTTTCGTTAATATTATTTTTAATCCCCTTGGTTTCTCTTCTTCGTACCTCGCTACAAAAATGGGAGTCCTAGGACAATTCTCAAACATCAATGAAGCAAGCTCCTTGCCAATTACCAGCAGCACGAACTTAGAACACAAGCACAAAATAACCGTACTAGACTACCAGCGACCCGCAGAAGTATTAGTCTCCAATTAATATTCGAACTTCATCATCTCATTCATGCCTTCAATTTTACTTCTTTGTATTATGGGAGTATTATGTGGGGAAATCTATTAGAGAAATTACTAGACTTTCTAAATAAATATGATCCAAAAAGAACATTCAATTTTGGTAATGAAATCCTAGAAAAGAAATTTAACGAATTACGGGAGCAATTTGTAGAAACATTCGTATATGAGGTGCTTGGTGAAGAAAAGCTCCAAGAAGCATACTTTTTTGTTAGAAAATTGACGCTTGTCTGCGAAGAAGTAAAAAGGTTATACAATTTATCAGAGATCGTTTGGAGCCGCGAACTTAGACGATTCATTAAAGACCCCCTTAGACACCTAAAGCATGTTCTTCGCTTCTACGTATTTGATGTTTTAAGGAGACACATAACAAAGGAAGAATTCTGGGATCGAGGAGCCGCCGCTGTTCGAACCGCTTTCAGAACAAATGAGCGAGCTTGTTACGAGAGATGGGTGTTGCTAGAAATTCTTAAGCAATTAAAAATCAGGGAAAATGCAAGGATAATATACCCAGAAATAGGTGCTCTAGTGTTGACACGAGCGGGAAAACAAAAACTTGCAATAATTCCACCAGATATTATTGTCGAACTCCAAAATTTGTCTGACCTTTCTTTCTTCCTTGAAGCCCCAAGACCTATCACATGGGGAGATACACAAGAGCTTAAATTTGTTTGGTCATTATACAGAATTGCAAGGCCAGATATCTTAGTCTATGCGGATAAAATATTTAACATCTTGGATTTAAGTAAGGAACCTCCAATTAAAAATCCTGATGTTGTAATTGAAATAAAATTCCTTGAAAATTGGTGGAAGCGAAAACGTCTTTTGCGAATTTTTAGTAAGCCTTTAACAATTGAACATTGGAGGAGTCTCTGGATACAGGGACTGTATGAAGGTCTTAGTGAGATTCTTGGAATTAGGAAACCTAAAACTGAAGAACTTAAGCCACAAAAGGGTGCTTATGCAACGGATCTTCAAGTGCTCAAAATGTACCTTGAAATATTTAATCCTAAAATGCTATTCTGCGTTTCGATGGTTCCAGTTCCCAATTCAATAAAAGAGGAATTAGAAAGCTATAATACCATTATAGTAGATGATGTTAATTTTAATGAAAAGAAACTGGAAATTATAACGGATCATTTGATTCACTTAGCAAAATCTACTAAATCTTCTCCTCTTTCTACTTTAATGAGTCATGTACGCTCTAAAGGTTTTTCTTTATCAGAGTCAGATTTGTTGTCTTTTGCAATACAATTTGCTTTGATGTATAAAAACGAATTTCTAGATTTTTTAAGAAGAAAAATTCTGAAAAGAGAACAAAAACAAAAGGTACTTCTCAGTTATAAGCGTGCGTAAGGTTGATGCTTGCTAAATAGTTCTCCACAATATTTTTACGCGAATATATAAATACGAGACTAAGTATCCATTTGTTATGATTTAAGTATTCATTTATGATATTAGAGTAAAGCGGAGAAAAGTATGTTGTTTGGGATTATAATAAAAAAAGGTAAAACAGAGCCCGCTGCAGGAAAAACCCCAAACTTAGTATTAAGTGATGATGCGTGTGCTGTAATTTACGATGATAAAGAACACAAAATTTTTCTCTGGGTTGGTGAAAATGCGGATATAAAATCTAGGTTTTTGGCTTCTCGTTTGGCAACAATTATACGAAATAGAAAATTCGGCGGTGCTGCATCAATTATTCAGAATAATGATGTAATTAAAGCAGAGCTAGGAGGAACCAAGGTTATCGCACATGATATACCACCTAAATATTTAGCTGGTATTAGATAAGCCTTTTTTCGTGTGGAAAAATGCATGAAGATTTGCTTTTGATAGCATCGAAATTACTAACGTTCCGCGGAATAGCTTATATCTTTTACGTCATGTTCATTGAGCCTAGTAAGAGCTTACTCATAATCGTTTCTGATGAAAACAAGAAAAAAGTTGTTGAAGGGTTGCTAACAAATGAAACATTAATGTTACCTATAGGAGAAATTTGTGCTCGACCCGGCTTTAAAATAAAGATTCCTCTTCCAAAAAGAATTATTGAAAAAGTTAAGAGACACTACAAGGAAAGATTTAATATCGATATAGCTTATGTAAACATTATCGAAATATTGACTAATAAAGAATATAAGCAACGATGGCGAGACTTCGCTGGATGGCGTCCTGCGTTTGTTGAAGAAGAAAAACAACTTAAAAGTCCTGCTCTTGATTATCTAGAAGAAGTAGTTAAAAAATGCATTGAAGCACCGGGAATAGTATTTGAAACTCCACTTGAGAGATTTAGTAAAATACTACAGGAAATCTTAGGAAAAGCTGAAGAAATATTAACAAAGATTGAGGAAAAAATTTTTAAGACTACAAGAGAATTAAATAATTTCTTATTAACAAGCGTGCGACATCCCGGTTTGATATCTTTAATATTGGACATGATTAAATTCCGTGGAATTGAACTTCCCTCCTAAAATTTTGGGTATTCTGGCGGTTTTTCTTTTAATTCTTTGAAAATTTTTCGCAGTATTCTACATCCCTTTATGAGTTCTTTCTTTGATAATAAATGCGCATATGGGCAATACATATAGTCAGCCACACAAATACCATTTTTCTCAATCACAGGATATGCTTGACAACCTAATGGACGAATTTCATATATTTTACATCGTCCAGTAGTAGGATCTAGGAAAATGCAATGACCATATACGTTTTTAAGTCGCCAATACTTTCCATCAAACCATGCAAAATCCTCTCGCTTTAAACCTGTTTTTTGGGATATTCTCTCTATATCACTTGGAGTTAAAATCATCCGCGTATCTAAACAACATTTGTAGCATCGCATTTTTAGACAAATTTCGCCATCTAGTAGCCCCACAACCTTCCCCGATGTCATCTACTTCATATTTTCATAAAACCCAGAGATTACTGAAAATAAAAATTAATTTAGGGAAAACAATCAATAGGGACTATTATGAAAGTTATTCTAGGCTATT
>JAHKLH010000020.1 GCA_029856635.1 Candidatus Njordarchaeota archaeon | reverse complement strand
TAGTGTTGTAAATTCCTATACGAAACAATTTAATTAAAAGTAGAATATATAGGGAATAAAAAATGTCATTATTTCAAAAAATAAAATTCTTCTTCTTTGAACGAAAATATGGGCGAAAAATCTACAATATGGCTTACCAATGGGAGCAAACCGTAAAGAATTGGGGGTTTAAAGAATGGAAGGAGTATTGGATAAATAAGCTCAATGAAAGATTAACTTATCCTTGGAACAAAGAATTTTACGGAATAAGCAGAATCAAGGAACTAGATGAACTTCCAAATTTACCAATATTGCGTGCAGTGCCAAAATTGAATTTTAAAAAAAGAATCCTTGGCAAATCAATATCAGCTGGAACGACCGCGAAACCAAAAGTAATACCATTTACTTCTGATGATTTTTGGGAGCTTTTTAAATGTTTTAGATTTTACATTAGAAACAAGCTAGCGGAGAAGGATATTTTATTTGTATCAACTGGTATGAAATACACAAGTGGCCAATACTTTGAAATAGCAATGCGTATAATTAGAGCAGGAGGAGGAGCAACAGATCATTTAACTCTACCAGAAGTTTTAGGGAAGAGAAAACCCAAAATCAAAGTAAGTGTCGTAACAACATTATTAGCACATATATATCCCTTGTTTGAAAATATTCCATCTGATTATTTCAAGAAAGAACTCGACATTACATTAACTGGTGATGTTATCACCGGCGCCTTGGTGAAAGCTATTAATATATTTTTAAATGAGAAAGGACTACAAATGAGGGATTGTTTTAACATGTATGGTGCATCAGAAGTCCTTGGAATAATAGCCGCATCAGATAAAGGAGAAGGCTATGATAAATTAACAGTATATCCAGACGTTCAAATTTCATATATTCAGAGAGTTAAAATAAAAGAGGAAGACATCGAAATAGAAGAAAAATTAACCCCTATTTGGAAAGCTAAAAAAGGAGACATGGGCTATATTGTTTTAACAAGTTTAAGGGATTACCTGCTAATAAACTATGCTGGTCTCAAAGACATAATAGAAGTAAAAGACCCAAACGTTTTTCCACCAAAAATCTACCCAGTAGGCAGAATTGAATCACGAATTGACCTAGGTTTTTCCTCCGCTATCAATGAACAAGTCTCAGGACTATATGGCACAATAGTAAGAACCGCTGGAATGCCATTAAACTACATGCTCCTTTGCGAATTCATTAGTAACTTATACCCAAAGATTCGCTTCTTTATTTTTGTAAAAGATTACGGACTCAAAGCTAAGATTTTGATATACTCCGAGAAGAAAATAGACGTAGAAAAAATTTTAGCAGAAATAAGAAAGAAAGGACCAACGACAACATTACGATCGTTTGTCGCTGCTCATAATCTTGAATACGAGAACATCGTTAATCCAAATTTCATAAAAGAAATCTATGAGATACTACCCAATGAGAGAGCACTGAAATACAGAAAAACGCCCAAAGTTATTCAATATATAGTGAAGAAGATGACATAACTCAATCTTTGAATCACATGCAAAATAGTCCTAATTCACTGCAATAATAGATAAACGTCAAATGTTCACGTCGATTAACCAATGGATTAATTGACACAAGAGATTAATTCAGGAATTCATGGCATAGCGAAGGACAGTATTCCTATGAGCAAACTGTTACATCCTTTTAAACCAAAAGCTTGGGAATCTAAGTTAAAATAATATGTCAATGAGAGACGATCCTTTCATAAAAAGGCAGGATGTGTTCAAGCCTGGTCGGGGGGGCGGGATTTGAACCCGCGACCTACCGGTCTCTATCCGCGCGGCCGCTGGAGTCAAGAGCTCCAGCCGCGCGCTGGAGCCTACAGCCGGCCGCGCTAACCAGGCTGCGCTACCCCCCGAAATATTTTTCCAAATAAATGAATGAGAGAAGTTTAAAAAGTTTATTTTAATCTATCAGTGCGTTTGATCCATGATCTGTAAAGAAAAAATCTTCACCAATTCTAAAAATGGGTTAAATTCCAAAATGCTAAGTTCGACTAACTTATGATGGGTTTCCAAGAATTAGTGCTTAATATAGATTTTCTTCTAAGATAATACCAAAGAGGAATCAATAATACTACTCGTGATGTAAGCGCTGACTTAATAAGCAATGTGACCTAGTATTTCACTACTTGCGAGTACATCAGCAATTCTAAAGTTTTTGTGACAGACCTTAATTTCTATTAAGGTTACCTAAATTGCCCAAAATATTTTTAAGTTTAAGTTTTCGTATAACGGTTGTGGGAAATTACAATGACTCGAGTAATTTTGGATAAAAAAGACCTAGATGAATTGGAACTAGTGCGAAAGAGGATTACAATCGATCCGCAAGTGTGTGGGGGCAAACCTGTAATTCGTGGGACAAGGATTACGGTTGAGTTTATTCTTGAGCTTTTATCATCTGGAATGACGCCAGAGGAAATTGCGCAAGAGTATGGTATATCTAAGGAAGATGTGATAGCGGCTATCATGTATGCGAAGTTCTTGGTGCGTGGGATTGAGGTTATTACTTGATGAAAACGTTAGCCCAAAACTCGTGAGTAAACTGAGAAAACTTAGTTTTGATGTTATACATATTCGCGAGATTTCGCGAGGTCTTAAGAACCACAAGATTGCTGAATTTTCTGCTAGAGAACAGAGAGTAATTGTAACACATGATATCTCCTTCCTTGCGTCTTCATCCGCATTTGGTATAAGACCCTTTGCTATCATTATAGTGAGAATAGACCCACGAAAACATGATGTAATTGCTAAGAGAATTGCTGAAGTGCTGAAATCTACGAAAATTCAGGGTAAAGTTGTGTGGCTCTACGAAGATATTCATGTAGAGTACATTATTGAATGAAAGGATGATTTTTTATGCATATTTTTGCACTTCATTTGCAAGTAATTGTGAAATATTTACTTCTGCGAAAGTGTTTCTTATCGTATTTGTTGCAATAATCTTGCTTACCCCCGCCATTGTAATCCTCTGAATAGCTCCCGGGAGCATGAGGACATGTGTAAATGCTGCCCAAATCTCTCCATTAAATATCTTACGAAGTTGCTTAGATACGTTTGCTACTGTTCCGCCCGTCGCTAAAATGTCATCCCATATTATTGCAATCTCATTTTCTTTCGCTAATTTCATTAATTCTTCTTCATTTGAGGGTGCATGTTTTAGTATTTTTCCTGTTGTTAGATCTCTTTCTTTAATAAACGATGTAGCATCAACACTTAGAATCTCTGCCAATTTTCCAACTACTTTCATTCTTCCCTTATCAGGAGCCACAAGAAAGTAGCTCTTGTTTATTTTCTTAAAATATTTCGCCCAAGCGTTCATTGAGGATATATTAACAAATTTTGCTCCAAACTCCTCAAATGCTTTTTCGTTATGAACATCTATCGTCATCACTATATCAGCACCAGCCTTAATAAGCAAATCCACTAAAACTTTCGCACTTATGCATTCACCAGGTAGAAAACGCTTATCTTGTCTCGAGTATGGTAAGTACGGAAAAACAATTATTACTTTCTTCGCACCTAAATCCTTTAGAGTTGATACAGTGAATAGTGCTCTAATGATTCCATTATTTTGATTAGGATACGCATTGCCAATGAACACGATTGTTTCTCCTTCAATCACATCTGGATTCGGAAAACGAATATATGTTTCCCCATCTGGAAAAATCTTATGGCTCATCGGCAAAATCTTAGCATTAAGTTTCTTAGCGATTTCAAAACCAATTTCTTCATAATACAGATCATAACAAATTAACATATTTCTCTCCACATTGAAAAGCCACAATATGATTAAATATTCAAAAAGTGAAATACTAAGACTAAAGTAATTTAAGAGAAAATATAGTTGCCCCGCGGGGATTCGAACCCCGGCAACCCGGTCCAGAGCCGGGCGTGCTTGACCACTACACCACGGGGCATGTCAATGTTTTCCATAGTTATTGTAGTTTTTTGAATTTTTAAAGTTGATAATTTTCATGAAATGAATTATTTTCTGATTATTATTGCATATTAACACAGACGAATTAATATCCCCCTATGCTAGGGTTTTCACAAAAGTCTTACAGCAGTATAATTTAAATTTAGTCAAAGAATTTTATTAGCTCTCATAGTGAGAAGAATTCAGATATTCGAAGGTCTATACTTTTCACAAACATCTTTTTATTTTGTTTCATATGAATAATTAAAGTGTTGAGGGGAGAAGAATGGTAAAGAAAGCACCAATGGGAGAATTTGCTGCAAGACCCTTACGGAAGAAGAGGAAGAAACAACGTCTTGCAAAGCCAGAATACAAGAGAAAGATTTTTAGGCACATATTCGAAAAAATGGATCCGCTTCTCGCGGCCCCTATGGGAAGCGGCATCGTTTTGAAAAAAGTCGGAATTGAAGCTAGGAAGCCTTGTTCGGCATTAAGAAAGGCAGTTCGTGTTAAGTTAAGAAAAACGGGTAAAATCGTAACTGCTTTTGCACCGGGAGATGGAGCTATAACATTCATAGATGAGCACGACGAAGTTTTGATTGAGCGAATTGGTGGTGCTCAAAGTAAGTCCTACGGTGACTTGCCTGGTGTTAAATTCAAGGTTATTAAGGTTGCTGGAGTGTCATTGAAGGCTTTACTAGAAGGTAAGAAGCAGAAGCCAAAGCATTAGGATTTGTGCATTGTTCTGTCAAAAATTCCTTATATTTGGATCCTTTGGACCTTATGTAGTTCTTTAATTTTTCAATAAGTGCTTTTACATCAGAGGAATATATGTGAAAGTTTCTTTTCGAATGAAGTTATGATAGAAGTTTGCATGTAATCTTTCTGCAACAGAGAAAAACCTAGCGATGTCTCTATCTCTTGTCTCGCTTATTATCTCTTCAATGATTTCCCAGTAGTCACTGTGTCTGTAGTGAGGCATTCCCTTAATTTCTCCAATGATATTGAGTAATGCACAAATTGCTTCCCAATATTTCTCGGATGCTTGAATTAAATCACCTTTTCCTTCATATTCCTCAGCTTCTTTGAGAAGTTTCTCAAAAATTTCTAAGTACATTTTAATTCGAGTATTTGGATCAAGGTCTTTTTCAGCGATTTTTGCTAGAAAAAAATCTATTGGTATTCCTTGTTTTCGAGCTAGTTCTGTGAGTATTTTCGAAAGTGGCGGTGAGATTATCAATGACATAGAAATCCCCAACTAAAATTAGTCTAATCAAACAAATTTAACTGAGAATTTGACAATGGCGTATCGGACTCTTTTAGGTCTCTTTTGCACATTTTTAGTATTTTGGTTATGCCTAAATCAGACGTGACAAGGCTATTTTTATCCTTTACATTTGGTTTGAATATGACTAAAAGGAGTTCAAGTAGGTTCTGCAGTTGTTTGCTTGATATTAAATTCGAAGTTATTAAAGTGTCTGGTGTTTCTATCAAAGGCGCCATTTAAGAACAGGAGGCAGAAGTCAAAGCACTAGTTTATTCATAAAATTTCTTCAAATTTTATTCCGATTATTCTATTCCCTCGTGAGATTAGTCTTATCTTGGTGATGTGCTCAAGTTCACTTATTATTTCGGGGATTATTTCTTCCGGTATTCCGGCATCGATTAGATCATTCATTGTTATGATGTTGAGTTGGAGTTCTTTGATTATTTTTACAATTTCTTCAGCTATTGTTTTTTTATCAATCCACCAGACGAGCAGAGTTTTTTTATTCGAATCAAGCCATTTTGCTTTGTTGTGTTTGACGAGTATGTCTGCGGCGGCAATTAAGTAATTTTCATCTAATCTTGTGCCATTTGATGTGAAAGGGGGTTCTTTTGCTATTTCTGGAAGTATTAAAATGAATGTTCTCTTTTGTGATGCGTGTGCTAGTATTGCGTTTGCCCATATTTTTAGCCATGCATTGTAAAATCTATCGTCTGGCTTGTATTTACACCAATCTTTCCAAACATGTTGTGGATAGTCAATTTTTCTCGATTCTTGAAGGCATTTTCTAAGGATTCTGCGGAATTTTTTCCTTAGGAATTCAGTAATTATTACTGGAACCTCAATTGTTTTAAGTTTGGGAGTTGCTAAAGAGCTTATACGTTTTTTACGTATTTTTTCTTCTGTTTCCTCCTCGGTTTCCTTAAGCTCAAGTTGCTCTACGATTTTTTGAATTTCCTCTTCCAGTTTAATCACCTATGTTGTCGAGAATTTTCTTGCCCATTCTTCGTATTTGCGAATTTCTTCTTTTGAGACTGAAGGCTTAATTTTCTTTATAGCTTCTAGAAAGTCACTCATTTGAACTGGTCTTGGTTTTCCTCTTAATAATTGGCCGCTTTCTGCTAATTCTCTTATAGGAATCATGGCAGCTTCCCTGCAAATAAGAGCAATATCTGCTCCAGTATAGCCTTCGGTTAATCTTGCAAGTTCATCAAAGTTAACATTATCAGAAAGTTTAATTCCCCTCAAGTGGATCCTAAATATTTGTTTTCTCGCATTGAAATCCGGTAAAGGAATATAAACTCTTCGCTCAAATCTGCGCCGAAAGGCGGGATCTATGTCCCAAGGTAAATTAGTTGCACCGATTACTACTATTTGCTCGTTTGGTTTGCTATGAATTCCGTCCATTTCCGTTAGGAAGATTGCTTTTACTCTTCGCATGGCTTCATGTTCTTCTCCACGCTTAGCCGCGATAGCATCGATTTCATCTATAAAAATTACAGCAGGTTGGTGTTCTCTTGCGAGAGAGAAAATCTTTTTTACTATTTTTTCGCTTTCTCCCAGCCACTTACTCAGTAATGTAGCAGAATCCACGACAAGAAACGTGGATTTTGTTTCGGAAGCGACCCATTTAGCTAATAATGTTTTACCGCAACCTGGTGGTCCAAAGAGTAAAATTCCTCTCCATGGAGTTATATGTTTAAACAAATCAGGACGTAGAATTGGCCAAATAACTGCCTCTTTTAAGATTTGCTTTGCGTGCTCTAAATCGGCAATGTCTTGTTCTCTTATTTTTGGTTTCTCCATCATAATGACGTCCGTAAATTGAATTGATGGTTCTTGGACCAAGTACTCTGTTCTTCTTTTTACTTGTGGAATTTGTTTCTCCTTACTCCAAGCACGAGATAATAATCGTTTAATCCTCAAAGAGTACTCTTTTAAACGCTTTCTGTAGATTTCTCTGGCTTGTGATCTCTGGTCAATTTGCAAAAGAGTTTTTAAAATTTTAACTGCTTGCGAATAGTTATAAATCGCTGCAGCAATATTACCATCACGCTCAAGTCTTATTGCTTTCCGTGCGAAATTTGATGCTTGCTCAATTAATTCGCTTAATCGTTCCATCAAACTCCCGATAAAAGACTATGTTGAAACAAATTTTAATTTCTTTGGCAAAGAAATTTCTTTCTGAACACCAAATTGGCCTATATCAGTGTATCGCCTTACCGGTTTAGATAAGCGAAAGAAAATTAACTGTGCAATTAGCATTCCTCTCTTTAATTTAATAGCAACACGGTTTCTATTAGAAATCTCCAAGATAATATAGCCAGCATGACCCGGTGCAATAACATATGCTGTTTCTACTTCCAGACCTAATCGTGCTAAACTTGATTTACCAGAAACCATCGCAACGATGTCCGTTGGTAATTCAATCCATTCCTGTGATCGTGCAAGAACAAAATCATGAGGTTGAAGAATAATATGACCAGAGAAAATTCTTTCACATTTTAATGATGAAAGATCAGTTACATCAATAACGGCAGTACGCGAAGGTTGAACGAATACGAATTCATTTCCTAAAGACAAATCATAGCTAATCTCGCCAAGTGATGTTTCATAAAAGGGATTTATCTTTAATCGACCTCTCTTAATCTCCGATAAGATTTCATCACGCGTTAGAATCATTTTTAGCCACATTACTACTACCAATAACGAACAAGAGATTGAAATTCTATCATGTCATGGAGAAAACACACGCTCAAGACCAAAAGCAAAACCTTAGTTATAATATCAAATAATTGCGATTTTAATGTATTCAAAGTGTTTAGAGGTCCGCCCCCGGCAACTTCGTCATATATCCAGTGCAAGAAGCATCCAGGGCTTCCCCTCGACCGCAACATCCCCCAGCCTGGGCTGGGCGGGTCGCTGGCTGCTCCCTTCCGGGCCTAACCAGATGCCCCGCACCCCTTATCGGGGCCCGTGTGCCGCTACCCTTCCGGGTAGCGGCACTAGCCGGTCCAGCCCAGCCAGAGGACTGCGGCTTTCATTGGTTCGGCCCTGGATGCTTCTTGCGCTGGATATATGACGAAGTTGCCTTAACGGCCCGCCTTTAGCGCATCTGCGGTACTGGGGGGGCGCTACTCCCCCCACCGCGGGACGGACTTTCTCCCTTCATTCATCAGAAAAATAGAGAATAATATAAATATGTTACATCTTTGTGAATATAAGTACTTCTTGGTTTTTTGTTTCTGAGGCATGTGAAATTTTTTGAGGGGGCTCTTGTGTTTGAAGTTTTGAGGATCTATGAAAAATCCGGAAAAAAAGTAGTTCGTATTGTTCTTGAGCTTCCAGAGGATGTTTATCTGGCGATTCAGGATCTTTCTGATTACCTCGGTGTCTCGCCGGCCGATGTTATATCCAAACTTGTTAGGAAACGTTGGGGAGAGATTTTTTCGGAACAGTCATCGGAAATTTCGTCTGAAATAGGGTATTCAAGTATTCTTGAGAAATTTGTTGATTTGATTTCAAAATTAGAGGCGATTGTGTCTGCAGCGGAAACTTACGGTGTAAGACCACGTGGTATTGTTAAGTCTAAATCCCAAATCGGAGAAACTCCTAAGCTTGAACTTTCGCCGCTTGTAGCTGTTAGTAATGCTGAAACTAGTGAAGAAGAAGCACCAGATCTTGATCAGATCTTAGATTCTGTGGCTGTGGTGGTAGTTGATGATTCATTACTTAATGCATTAAAAGCAAATGAAAGCAAAACAGCAAAAGAAAGTAATGATTCAGGAAAGGATAGTTCTAATTCGGCAAACCAAGAATCGCACTAAACACTTTATGATTGTTTCCTTTGATATGTCAAAATCGGAGTGCTGCTTTGTTTCTTCCAGGATCTTTAATTCGAGGTGAGTAACTTTTTGGTACTTGAATTATCTTAGTTATTCATTAAATCTTTATACTCGAATAATGTATTTGCATCAATGAGTATTAATGGTTGTAACCATGGCATCAAGTGCAAAGGTTTTTAAGGCATTATTCAGAGTTAGAAATCCAGATGTATCTTTTATTGGATACCTAAAACTTACGTACGTCAAGGATTGGCGTGAGTTAGTGCGTTTAATTATTGCGATATATGGTTTGCTTCCGCGGAAATTTCAGGCACTTGTGTATAGTGCTGGAGAAAATCAAATGGAGTTACTAATTCCTCTTCCAGAGGAGCTTTATGGGTGCATTGGCGAAGAAGCCAGAACACATTATGTTCCGAAGGGTAAAATCTTTTATATTCCAACGATTCCTGCGATGAGTATTGCGCTTGATGATTTAGTTTCGCGAGAACCTGTTGCGATTATTGGGGATGTTTCAGAAAAGGATTTAGATAAATTAGATGTTCTTAGGAATGATTCTCTTGGACTTCTCCTAGTTGAGATTATTCCGCAGCAAGAGTGAGTTAAATGAGTTTAAGAATAATGAAAGTTGGATCTATTCTGCATTTGTCGAAACTCTCTCCAAATATTCTCATAATAAAACTCACAGATGTTGACTACCTGAAACCTGGAATAATCATTTTTGATAAGGAGGGAAACAAAATAGGTGTTGTCATTGAAACTTTTGGTCCAGTGAATAATCCCCACGCTCGAGTTAAAATTGAACCAAATATCAAATTAAATTTACAGAAAGGAGATCCAGTATATATAATATCAAGCGAATTTGAAGAAATAACCTGGCGTAAAATGCCTAGAAGAAAAAGGATACGTGGTGGAAAATGATGCTATTTAGCCCGAGAATGGCATTAACTACATCAAGGAGATCTTCTCATTTAACGAATAGACTCATGAAAGTATTGTCAGCTGCCCTAGGTGCGCCTATCTACAGACGAGGATCCTCAACTCTTGATGAAGTTGCAAGAGCGTGTAAGACTCATGGGTTAACGTCTTTTATAGTAATTTATACGAGAAAGAAGAGACCATCAATCTTAACATGTTGTAAAGTAGTTAATGATTCTTACGAAATTGTTGGAAGAATATTTATAATAGACTTCAGGGTATATCCCGTCAAAGGTGTTTTTACTGATGTTCTTATAAAACTGAATGGAAAAAGTAACGGGGCAAAAGTGCTATATGATTTCTTATATAAATTTTGGAATCCCTATAAAATTAGTGAATCTAAGAGATATATTACGTTGGTTATTGATGACTTACCTGACGAAATTAGAAGGAGAACAAAAAAAGAAAAATTGAATCCAGCAATGATGCGCTTTGTAACGCCCCAAGGTGCTACAATGCTAGAGATATTTACTCATCATATCCATGAATATTCTCCGCCTCTAAAACCAGAAGTAAATAAGGGAGAAAAGAAATGAAAATACGAATAAAAATAAGGTTAGAATTCCAAAATTCTCATTTAGCTGAAATTTTCTTCAAAGCATTAAAACCTGAAGAGAAACCAATTCCTACTTCGAGGTCGAAAGCATCAATTGAATTCAAAGGACGAGAAATAAAAATACAAATAATTGCACCTGATTTGACAAGCGCTAGGGCCGCATTGAATAGTTGGTTTCGATGGATTAATGCAATAAATAACTCGCTTTCAGAGATCAGTAATAACGAATCTTCTTAAGTTTACTATTTATTTCAACTTAAATTTAATTTGGTGCGAAACGATGAGTGGATCACAAGAACAAGCACAACTTCTCCAGCGTATTCAAATCTTATCACAACAAGCTCGGGTGCTTCAAACGCGTCTTTTCTCTTTACGTGCGCGTCAAAGAGAACTTCAGAATGCTCTTTCTGAATTAGAAAAGGCTGAGAATCGTGGTGAAAAAACGGTTTATCAGTTTATCGGTGCGAATATTATTATTGAGAAGGACATAAAAGAGGTAAAACAGAAACTTAAAGATGAATTGGAAATCGTTAGTTTGCAGATAAATTCTGTTGAAAAACAACTAAATGCCACAATGAAGACATTAAAAGAACTTTCAGAAAAAGCGGGGATTAAGCTTCAGTGATTGTAATTATGTATGAAATTCATGAGTTAATAGAATTTTTACTCAAAGGCAAACGTAATTCAAAAATCTTATTAGTGACACACGACAATGCAGATGTTGATGCTTGTGCTTCTCTTTATGCGTTTCAAGAATTCTTGAAAAAATTAGGATTCAGAGAAGTTAAATCATACATTTCGTCAATATCTGCTGAGGCTAAGGCTCTTATCAAAGAGTTTAACTTATCATTTGATGTAGCACAAGAGGGGTATATACCTGAAATTGTATTCTTATTAGATTTGAATAATCCAAAACGTGCGCCAAAAGGTATTCTTAAGAAAGTTTTGAACGCAAAAAAGATTTTTATAATAGATCATCACATGCCAACAGTACAAATGAAGAACGTTGTTAAATTATGCAAGGAGTATTCATCCACCAGCGAACTCATCACGGAGATTATATACGCACTAGGTCATGAGGAACTACTTTATGACAAGAAGATTTCTATGGTGCTTTCGGCGGGAATTCTCGCTGATAGTGTTATGCTCAAATACATAAGTAAGCATACACTTATCAATTATTCTCTCCTTTCTAATCCTTCAAAGCACAGGACTATTCAGAGGATTCTTGCGAGAAAGAGAGAATTATCTGAAAAAATAGCATTACTAAAATCTCTATCACGTACATCTATACTACGAATAAATGATATTATAATTGCAATTTCTCAAGTTGGCTCATTTGAATCATCAGTTGCTACAACATTATTAAAGAATGGAGCAGATGTAGCAATTGTTATTGCACCAAAACGAGAGAAGTCAAGAAAATTTTATAGAATAATACTACGAACTAAACTAGATGTAAACTTGGCAGAAATAGCACATAAAATAACGTCGGAATTATCGGGCACTGGTGGTGGACATAAAAAGGCAGCAGCCTTAGAAGTTCCATTTGACGTGGATATTGAATTCATTCTAAAGAAGATTCTTTCGTTATTATCAAATGAATTAAAAGATACGAGTATAAAGTTGTAGGAATTAATACTTTTTTAATTGTATTTGTTCTTCTTTTACGAATATAAAAAGAGGAACCAAAATGGCATTCACGGCATATGATGTGCCACCATCGCTTTTGATTCAATATCTTGCTGAAAAACTTGAAAAAGAGTTTGGTGAATATATTAAAATGCCAGATTGGGCTCGCTTTTGTAAAACAGGTACACATCGCGAGCGACCACCAACTCAGAAGAATTGGTGGTTCTTGAGAGCGGCATCAGTATTGTATCAAGTTTATATGCGAGGGCCGATTGGCTTAAATAAACTAAGAAATCTCTATGGTGGACGAAAAGATCGAGGCGCTCGCCCGGAAGAAAAAAGAAGAGCAGCGGCTAAAATTATTAGAACTATACTTCAACAATTGGAAAAGGCAGGATTAGTAGAGAAGACTCCTCATGGAAGAAGAATTTCCTCTAAAGGTCAATCATTACTTGATAAATTGGCGGGGGAAATTGCCAAAAAATTGAATTTAATTTCACCATAACGGAATTTGAATGTTTAAAAGAAACTTCTGATTATTTTGTTTTGAGAGGGATGTCTCATGTCTTACGAGATTACTGATGAAGAATTACAAGAATTACTTGCGAGAAGACGTGCGATGTACGAAGAACTTATGCGGCGAAAAAAAGAGCAAGAAGAGATGGAGCGTCAAAGAATACTTAGGGAAACAATACTTCGAACCATTTTGACAGAGGAGGCAAGGGAGAGATTAGAAAGACTTAGATTAGTTCGTCCAGAGTTAGTTCAGGCAATTGAAAATCAACTTATAGTTTTAGCACAAAGTGGAAAAATTACGTCAAAGATTACTGATGAACAACTAAAGATGATGCTGAAACGAATAATGAGATCAAGACGGAAGGAGGAGAGTAAAATAATTTTTAAGAGAAAATAGTTAAGAAAAGTAGGCATTCGAGGGGAAAAATATGGCGCGTTTTAAACCACTTGGGAAAAAATTACGACTTGCCCGTGCATTAAAACAGAACAGAGCATTGCCATTGTTTGTTTTAATCAAGACAAACCGTAGAGTTAGAAATAATCCAAAACGGAGACATTGGAGAAGGACTAAACTGAAATTATGAAAAATTATAAGTGCTTGATTTTTCAGATATGTCATGGGGGTGTTCTTCAATGAGTTCGCAAGAATTAGAAAAACAAACAGAAACTCTAAAAGAGGAAGTAGAACAAAAAGAAGCTAAAGAAGAGAAACGAGAGAGAAAACGAGGATTACGGAAGAAAATAAAATTATATGAGGAAAAATTGAAAGGAGATGGCGAGAGAATTTTAACTGTGAGATTCTTTCCAGGTATTACATCAGCACCAAGATGGAAATGGGCGAAGAAAGCTGTGAGTATATTGCGTGAAAAAATACTGAAGCACTGTAAACAATTTGAGGATCCAACAACTGGTAAGAAAATAAGACCAAAAGAGAGGGAAGTTTGGATCTCTCCAGAATTAAACGCTATAATTTGGTCTAGAGGAAGCAAAAACCCGCTAAGAACAATTCGTGTAAAAATTGTTTATAAGTTTTTAGATGATGAAAAGAAATCAGTAGAATTGCGAGTCTTTCCTGCAGTTTAAATAATAATCTCTTCTTTATCTCTTATATATTTAGCATTCTCTTCTGGAATATTTGCGATGGTTTTTCTTTTTAATCCGCGGTAAATTATTCCATCAACTCCCAGGAATGGTGGTAGATCTCTTGTAATTCTAACTAGTTTTCTCTTTATAGTTTCTTTAGGGATTTTAACATTAAGTATCAAACTACTTAGAAAATCTTCCTTTGCTGGTTGAATCGTGGGAAAAGTAAGAGATTCTTTTATCCTTTTGAATAATTCTATCTCCCAAGGGAATGGATTTCCTATGAGTTCTCCCGACAAAACGCAGGATATAATTTTACTCATTCTCATTTTTGCAATGTCATTAAGCAAGAATTAAATTAATCTTCCAATTATTTTTTGTAATTCATTTTTCTTTTCTTTTCTCAAGTATTCTTGCGCTTTTTGTAATGTGTCTATATCTAATTTACCAAGTGACGGATTAACTCTCTCATTAAGCCATAAACTGTATAATTTTTTGAGCATAATTAATAAGTT
>JAHKLH010000002.1 GCA_029856635.1 Candidatus Njordarchaeota archaeon | reverse complement strand
TGCCAGATGGATGGGAAGCTATGTATGGACTTGATCCTTTGAATGCATCTGATGCATCAAGTGATAATGATAATGACAACATTACAAATGTAAACGAGTGGTTAAATAAAACCTCTCCAATTTTAAATGACACAGATTGTGATGGTTTAACTGATTGGCAAGAATTATCTGTCTATCATACAATCCCATATGATCCTGATAGTGATGATGACTGGATGCCAGATGGATGGGAACTTGAACATAACTATAATCCTCTTAATGCATCAGATGGAGGACTTGATCCCGATAATGATGGACTTAACAATTCTATGGAGTTTAAATACAAAGCAGATCCATTTAATCCCGATACTGATTTCGATGGAATGAATGATTTATATGAAGTTCAGCACGGCTTTAATGCATCAAATCCTATAGATGCAACATTTGATAATGATACGGACGAGTTAATAAACAAATTGGAGTGCTTCCTGGGAACAGATCCGTTTAATAATGATACGGATAATGATACCATGATTGATGGATGGGAGTACCGCTACGGATTAAATCCGCTTGATCCTCATGATGCTGCATTAGATAATGACTATGATGGGCTTAATAACTCAATGGAATTTAAATATAAGACCGATCCACTAGACAAGGATACTGATGGAGATGGAATTCCTGATGGATGGGAAGTAGAACATAATTTTAACCCTTTGGATGCAAACGATACTTTTGTTGATGTTGATAACGATGGACTAAGTAATAGTGATGAGTATAAATATGGTACAGACCCATGGAGTCTTGATACTGATAATGATAATTTATCAGACGGAGTTGAAGTCACATTAGGAACAGACCCCTTAAATCCAGACAGTGATGGAGATGGACTCACAGACGGAGTTGAAGTCACATTAGGAACAGACCCCTTAAATCCAGACAGTGATTTTGACGGTATACCCGATTCTTTAGATAATATGCCACTCGATCCAACCAACGGACTTGGTATCGCTTGGATCATTTTGCTTCCAATCGCGATACTATTACTTGTTTTTCTCTTCTTGCGAAAAAGATAACCTTTCATTAGATCTTTTTCTTCAGCTTCAACAACTTCTAGATTACAGTTCCTCTTGGAGTTAAAACACTTCTAAGTTGAGTTCAGAGATTCGCAAAATTGATGTTCAATGTTAAAATAGCATTTTTAAGAACTAGGGGTATCAAAATGTCTTCCAAATTCAAGATTCCACTTCGAGCAGTGAGAAATTTAATTTTGTATATAATTCGTGGAAAAACAGCACTAGAAAAAAATTTGGGTCTTGCTTCTATTCTTTCAATAATATTCTCATTGATTTATTTAATTTATTGGTTTGTTGCGGGTACATTCTGGAATAAATACACCTCACTCATGTTTATCTGCTTCTTTTACGCAATTTTTCTCCTCTTTCTAAGGTTTAAGTGTGAGATTCTTTCAAGGGAGCTCCGAGAGAAAGTAGCAGAAGAGGCAAAGAGATTAAAACTTACTGAAAAGGACACATTCAGTTACCTGCAAGCTAAGAAAGAAATTGATATCGCAAATGACTGGTTCTGGATTACAATAGGATTTTTAATTATATCATTGCTTATTTTATCATTCCCTGGGTGAATTAAGTATGAAAATCTTGCTCTTTTCGGATACGCATGATAGGCTGGATAAGTTTGATAAAATCTTTCAAATATTGAAAGAAATCAAACCAGATCATGTATTCTTCTTAGGCGATCTTGTATCTCCTTTTGCTGCAGAACGCTTGAATAGCATTTTCGAAAATTTAAAAATTACCTGCAAAGGCGTTTGGGGAAATAACGAGGGTGATGTGTTGACAATATTAAGGAAAATAAATCCACAACGTTTCACACTAGAAAAACAGCCAGTAATTACTAAAATTGATGATCTAATCATAGTGCTTCTTCATGGTATAAAAACGAAAGACAGCACACTAACTATGATAGATGGATACCTACTAACAGAAACCGCTAACATCATTCTTTTTGGACACACGCATGAGCCTTGTTTCAAAGAATATGACCGCAATCAAAAGAACATAAAAACACTTAATGTCCTAGCAGAGTTAAAGAAGAGTGAAGAATTTCGAATACAGACCGATTTAGAGAAATATGCCATCGCTATCAATCCTGGTGAAGTCTGTGGATGGCTCACGGGTATTTCATCATTAGCATTACTTGAAATACAAGACAAAAAAGCGACATTAATTTTTAAGAGAATCTGAGAAATCAGAGCTCCAGCGCTTCATCACTCATCAGAGGACCGGTATCTCTTCATCTCAGAATATAAAAAAAGTACCATAACATTAAAAGTTTGCGTTTTTAATACTGAATTATCTGCTATTTCTCTGATTTAGGATTGCAGACTCTAAGAATTTTGAATATTCAGCAGCAATGTTACAAGTTTGACAACAAAAACTTCTTAAGTTTTTGGTTTTAACTTTAATGATGGACGGGTGGTGTAGTGGTAGCACGCCGACTTTGCAGGTCGGAGGCCGCGGGTTCGAATCCCGCCCCGTCCACTAGAATCTTAAACTGGTAGATGAATTCTCAAGTTGGTTACGTAACCAAGCCATTGTAAAGCTACTGCTAAGATGTTGTGAGTTTTTTCATCAAAAATTCCAGAAAAATCTAACTTTGCTTGAGAGATATTAATTGTGTGAATATTTTTGAAAAATTTTGTAAAGTGGTATATGTTAATACTTTTCCTACTGAAAATAAGAACTGGTTTTAGAACACGTCGTCTCCAGAAGAAGGGGAACATACGAATAGCTGCAATTCTAATGAAATCATCAATGAACTTTATAGCATCCTGCATGTTTTCTGGAAGACACAACAAAAAAGCATCAGTATTATATAGAAGAGTTTGCGTTAGAAATGCCGGTAAATGAATTATGAAAAAAATAATTTGATGTTGCTGAAACGGCAACAAAATTCGTATACTGAAACCAGAAGGAATACCATTCAATGTGCCCTTAGCAAATTGCTCAAGTGCTGAAAAATATTTCCATTCTTCTCCAGATGGAAATATTGCAAAATTATACTTGACAATCATATTTGTCAGTAATAATGCTATTTTAGCTGCATCCTCTCCGATTACACAAAAAATTTTCGTTTTCATCTATCATACCATTCATAAATTTATTTCCTCAATTTCTCCTGTAAGCTTTCCAACAATAATTCTACATGAGCGTGAAAAAATCCCATTTTCTATAATTCCTGGAATAGCATTTAACTCTTTCTCAAGTTTCTCGGTTATCATCTCCATAGGGAAATCAATATCGATTACTATATTGCCAGTATCACTAATACATGGGGGCAATTTCCCTTTTACCTCCCGCAATTTAGGTGTGCCCCCGATTTCCTTGATCTTTCTCATTACTATATTTAATGCTGGTGGATATACATCTGCAGGTACAGGAAATGTCTTATTTAATTTCGTTTCATCTACAATTATGATTAGTCTTTTTGCTGCATAGTCTACGATTTTCTCCAAAAAATGTGCTCCACCACCTCCTTTGATCAAAACTCGTGTTTGTGTTAAAACAGAATCTGCACCATCGATTGCAATATCTATTTCATCAACATAATTAAGGGGTATTACGGGTATTCTTCTTTGCTTAAGTCTAAGAGATGTATCTAATGATGTCGCCACACATGTTATTTTTAGTCCCTCTTTGATACGATTTGCCAGTGCTTCAATAAAATATCTAACCGTTGTACCCGAACCTACACCGACAATCATATCATCTTCTATAAAATTAATTGCGGCATATCTTCCAATTTTCTCTTTAATTTTTTCTTTTTCTATTATCATTCTTCTCACTAATAATTAGCTTATAGTGTAAGATTAAGGGGGCTTAAATGAGAACTTTAGTCACATTACTGTTAATAATAATCATCGCATCATGCTGTCTTAATCTACCTTCAGTTAGCACTTTTTCCAATAATTTTTCTCGAAATACAGGAAAAAGAAATCCTAAAGAAATCATCTCAAACATGGGCGAGGAAAATACCATTACAAACGCAGAAAAATTCTCGATAAACGCTACTCATATTCGTGCTTTAGTGGGCAATATCTCCAAATTTATATCACCTCCCGGTGGTTTTGCTCAAAGGATTAAAGGTGAACCCTTAGTTAATGCAACATTTTATGGAATTCTCTCATTAATGCTCACAGGAAATCTTGAAATCGTCAAGAAAAATCTCTCGGCATTTCTCGAATACTTATACGATAATTCAACGTTTATGTTCAGGGATTGGTTAGGGGGCAAACCAAACATACTTTCAACAGGCTACGGAGTACTAATTATGAAAATGACGAATGTGACTTTTTCTGAGTTTAATAAAACAGAAACCTACAAAAGACTTTATAATTCCATGATTAGTTTCATTTCAGGAAATGATACATTTAACTTAACGATGCCGGGCATCGTCATAGTTATAAACGCATTGTATGTGTTAAATGAAAGTCCTATCTTAGAATACCGTGACGAAGTAATTAATTCAATAATGAAATTTTACCATAATGGAGCATTTTATGACCCACGTTCCGGTATAATGAAACTTCAACAAACATATATGGCCGTAAATTTAATACGACTGCTTAATCACAGTATTAGTAATGCTATACGCGAAGAAATTAAGCACTTTATTTTATCCTTAAAGTACGATGGAAATCAAACAAAATTCGTTGGGGGTTTCGGAGAAAGAGAAATACCTACAGCAAGAGAAACAGGGCTGGCTATTAGTTTACTTAAGGAGATTGACTATCTTGATGAAAACATATCCAAAAATGCTGAAATATTCCTGTCTAGGTGCGTAAATCTTTCAACAAAAATACAGAAGTATCCAGGTGGACCAAAAGCAGACTTATACGATATGTTCTTCATTCTTCTTGGCGCTCATAGTTTGGGCATTATTACGAAGTATACATCGATTAAAATTTTGAGTGATTTGCAAGTACCAATAGATGTCTCGACAGCTTATCTTGATGTAAATGTTTCTGTCTTAAATGAGGATTTAGATTTTGCAGACGTCTATTACCTTATCAAGAATAAAACTTTCAAAATTTCTGGACAATGCTCTTATATCGAATATCTTGGATATTATAAAATTGAACTAAAACCACAAGAGATTAGTTTTGGAGGTTTTACCCTCATAATATTTGTAAACTTTTCATATCCACTGACTCCATTTATTGTGATTAACAAAACAGATATCTTGAGAATCGGATATAAAATGACATTAAGCATTTCTACAAGGAAATTAAACCCAGGAGCAAATCTCACAATACATGCGGATGTTACTTATAACAATGGTAGTGTACCTCGAGAAGGTTACATCATAATCAGAATTATTCGCGAATATTCTAAGGAGATATTGAACTTTGCAAAATTCAGTTTAAATGATACTAATGGAAGCGTCACATATACATGGAAAGCTCCAGAAAATGCAACATTAGGTCTTCTTAAAATAGAGAGCTACGTGAATGACCGCCGGGGATGCAATCATACTCGAAGAAAAGAGTATGTGATACTAACTGATTTGCTTAATTTTACAGTATCGGGAAACAAATCGGATTACTGCATCGGGGAAATTATGACTTTTAATTTTACCTTAAGATACAGTAGTAGTGACAGTCCGGTGCCCCTAAATGAAGCAATGAAACTAGAAATCTGTGGGATGGCAGCTAACATTAGATGGTTTAACATAACATATTATCCAGTTAATAACTCAACATACGGAAACGGCTCAGTAATAGTTAATAACAACAGGATATCTGCTACAATACAACTACCCACATGGTTACCGCTCTATGGATATACACGAATAGTAATCTATCTTATGTTTGATCCTAATGTTACAGTAACAACAACGGAACCATATCTCTTCAAGTTTAATGTTTCAGTAAAGGATCTAACCTTTAAGGAGCTCAATATAGGAAAGACATTCATAGGCGCGCCCTTAAATGTATCATTTCTGATAGTATCAAATAAATCAAATGCAATATTAATTAATGCGAGTTTCATGGTCAAAATCATTAATGACAATGAAACATTGCAAATATTTAGATATTTTTGGAATGATTCAATGTACGTTACCAATGATACCGTGAATCCAAATATACCAATAGGCAATTATACAATCGAATTCTGGTTAAATGCAACTCATTTGCACAAATTTGTTAAGATTAACACAACAGAAAACATTACAATTGAAATATCTGGTGTACCTACTGTTAAAAACTATGTCATTTTACCCCAAAAACCCATGGAAAATTCTGCGATTATCATACTACTCAATATTATCTGTAATGAAACAAACAGAACACTCAGTGGTCTTATTTTAGGCGCAAATATTAGCTATGGTTCTCACATAATTAGTACACTCATAAGGGAAACTCAAAACCACACATATATTGTTTCAATGTATGCTGACAAAGCTGGAGAATACAATGTTACAATATTTCGTGAGCAAGACAATCTTGTTATTTTCTCTATCAAGCTTGAAGTTGAAAAACGTCCAACATTAGTGCTTAGTTTTCTTGAACAATACGGCGGAGGGCTCTGGATTGTAACGTATATCATGTGTTTCATAGTTCTTTGGATAGTAAGAGTAAAGTTCGGCAAGAAGGTAAGTAGACTTTGGCTCGAAAGAAAGTAAATGGATGCGTTTTTCATACTTATGAAGAAGTTTTGGATTTATTGAAAAAACAAAAAAGACAGTTAGTTCAATTTTTTGCTAAGATCAAGGAAACCTTGACAAATTACATAATATGCGAGCATCCATTTAGAAAAAACGAAAAAAGAATTTTGGTTTATACAGGAAATGCAGCAATTTTTGAACAACAAAAAGGACGAATCATCAGAATTTTTGGAGAGACTAGAGGCGGAGAAACAAGCTTTGTTTATTCTATTTGTGTCCAATTTCTTCCGCAAGATTTGGATTTAATTAAAACACTTGAATATGTTCTCTCAGTTGAGAGAGAATTCACATTGAAAAAACTAATTAACTTAATCCATGAAAGGAAAAATCAAAGTTAAAAATCTATTCTGGGAATATTTTACTCATGTTTAATCTTCTTTTGTTTTAAGATGCTTTAAACAATAAAATTAACTTTTAAAAGTATGGTGATAAAAGAATGGCAACCATTCTTTGGGAAGCCATTCATGACTCAGCAAAAATATGGAAAGAACTTGCTGCAGTAATCGCTGGAATTATTTCTGAGGGAAATTTCATTGCTACAAATGAAAAATTGGAACTTCTGGCAATGGATGATTCACGTGTTTCTCTTGTGTACCTTGATTTCCCTTCTGATGCATTTGCTAGATGGAACTACAACGCTGAAGATGAGAGGTTAAAAATAGGAGTTAATTTCGCTGATTTTAAGCGAGTCATGGCTCGAGGAAAGGCAAAAGATAGTATCAAGTTTTTATTAAAAAAGGAAGGAGAAAAGGCGTACTTTACTGTTGCTTTCTTTAGAGGAACTGAGGCAGCACAAAGAGCATTTAATTTGCCGATTTTAGATATTCCAGAAGAACGCATTCCACTTAAGGAACTTGCTTATAAAGTTAGAGTTGTATTCTCGCCTCCAACATTCTTTGCTGATATGATGCGAGATGCAAAAGTCGTGGGTGAGGAATTAGAAATTGTAGCAGATAAAGATCAAGAGCTTTTAATTTTCCGCGCAGTCTCTGAAACTGGCGGCACGTACGAGTATTCTGTTAATTTAAGAGAAAGTGGCGATGTAGTTGAATTTAACATCGAGGAAACATCCTCTGCTCGTTATTCTGTTGATTTTCTAACCAAGTTCGCTCGTGCTGCAAAGATAGCCGAAAGCCTCACGATACAATATAGTAAGCAAATGCCACTGCAGTTAGACTTCTCACTTCCCGGAGGCGCACGGCTAACATTCTTGCTAGCACCAAGATTATAAGGGATAAAAAATTCATACATTTCCAGAGTTAAATAACATTCCAGAAATCTCTAGGGAGATAACAGCAATTAAGGAAATTTTAACACTAATATCTACGAAAATAATCGAGTTTACTCTGAAAAGAACAATTATCGGCAAAAATCCATTTGGCCAGCCTACTCATGAATTTGATTTATTAATTGAAACGACACTTGTGAAACATCTACGGATCTATTTTCCAAATCATGCAATATTTGGCGAGGAAAAAGGTTTTTGGGGAGGAAATTCCAGAAATGGTGTAATCGTGGTAGATCCCGTAGATGGCTCAAGGAATTGCTTTTCTGGAATTCCTTTTTGGTGTATTTCTATCGCTATTTTATACCCTGGAGAGATTGACATAAATAATGTTAAAATTGGAGTTATTTGGAGTCCAATTTTACATGAATGTTTTATTGCGGAAAAAAATAAAGGTGCATATTTAATAACGACGGATAAAGTCAGAAGAATACCATATCTTACTCCAATACTTGGATATTCCGCTATTGATGTTACGATGACTAAAGATGATTTCAAGTTCCTTGGTTTGTTAAAGAAAATTAGTGCGTTACGTCACATCGGTTCGATAGCCTTATCGCTTGCATATACTGCAGCAGGTCGACTGCTTGCAACTATAAGCTTTGGATCTAAAATACGAATTATTGACATATTAGCGGGCTCACTCATTGTTAGAGAAGCAGGAGGTATCTTTAAAGTTCTCAAAAAGCACCACGACTATATTTCTTTTATCGCGACACTTAAAAAAGAAGTGATAAATGAAATTTTCTCTTTTTGAGAGAGAAGTGAGAAGTATGAGCAAAAAATCTTTAGGAGCGAAACTTGATGAATTCATCAAGAAGATACAAATGCTAATGAAGTATGTGGGAATACCTCCACGTAGCGATATTGCACGTCTAGTATTACTTGCTGTAATTGGTATAGTTATTCTTGGAGGCTTGGGATTTTTAATTAAGATGATTGTTGATGCTATTATTCCAGCATACTAAAAATAGGCGATGAATGTGATTGCTGAGGAAAATAATCAGTCAGAATTCCACGAAGAAAAAGAACTTGAAAAGGAGATTGAGTATCCCAAGATTTTTGTTGTTCAAACACAGAGAGGACGTGAAATACAACTCTTATTTCTCATAAAGGAGAGAATCCGAGTTAAAGGATTAAAGATAAGATCGGCATGGATCCTGAGGGATCAAGACCGAGTCGTATTCATCGAAGCTGATGATTATCGAGATGTTATTGATGCAATACGTGGCTTTCCGTATACCGTTTTACTTTCTTATTCACCACTACCACTACAAGAAGCAAAACAGTTTCTTGATAAGCTGTTAATTAGAAAACCTGAAGTAGCAAAAGAAATCAAATTAGAACCAGGCGTATGGGTTAAAATCACTGGCGGTGTTTTTCGTGGAAAAAGAGGTAGGATTGTTTCCATAGAAAAGAAGAGAGTACTAGTTGAACTTTCTGATTTACCTGGTTTTCCAGTTGAAGTTACACGTGATGATATTGAGCCACTACCAGAATCCGAAATACCAAAAAAGACTTAAAGAATTTTAGTATGACCTTAAACGTTCAATAATTAATTCCAACTTTTTGTTTAAAAGTACATTTGCAACTATTCTTGCGTCTTTTCTTCTTCGCCTTCTTCTGCTTCTTCTTCCTCCTCTTCCTCAACTTCCGCAGATTTTGCTTCTGCGGGCGACATCGCTCTTCCGATCGAACGACCAATTAATGGTCCGTACTTTTGTTTTAGTTCATCTATTGAAATACGCTCAAGATCTAATATTTGGTGCATAATACGAACAATATAACCAGCAATTCTATTGCGAATTCTTTTACTCGGTGTTTCCGCAACAATATCCACAAGCTTCTTAAGAAACTCCCACTTTAAATCACCAGCAAGTTTCCTGTCAACTTCCGCTACTGTTTCTAGTTTATCATACAACTCCTGCAAGTACTCCCAATAATTCGCAACAATAACACGTGCTGCAATCTTTATTGGTTTTGTTCTAATCCTTGCCATTTTTTCTCCCATCTTCTCAAAGTAGACTCGAAAATAAAAGATTTTGTTAAAAATATTAAAACCTAGCGAGCGGCCACAACAAGACGAATCACGTCATTGTCTTTGAGAACATAGTTCTTGGGTAATTTTCTTTTCGTTCTTGCATTGATTCCATATAACAACGTTTTTGCAAAATCTGAGTGAATCATCCCAGCAAGCTCTTCAAGTGTTGTTCCTTGTCGAACTAGTATTGCATCAGGAAGCACACGCCCTTGTTTATCAGTCAAATTCTTTTCATCAGCTACGGGATAAACGACAATCATCTTTGTTACATCAAATACTGCGGTATTAATTGCTTTTTGCACGCCCGTGGAACCATAAATGTCTAAGATTTCTTCGATCATTTCTAACGCTTTCTTTTCCTTATTTGATAATAAATTCGGATTGAGAACCTCAAAAGAATTCGATCCACGAATATATCTTATCGCACCTTTTTCAGTTAACTTAATCAAAATTAATTCAGCAAGTGCTGATGCAGGAATACATTCTATGCCTGCCTCTTTCATTCGATCAACGTTTTCTCTAGCTTTTGGTATATCTACCTTATTCGCGACAATAACTATTGGCATACGAACTTTTCTTAAATTAATCGCAAATCTCAACAGATCATCATCAGACCATAAAGTAGGTTTTTCTGGATTTAAATCAGTAAGCTCTATTGCTTTTTTTATGTGTTCTTCGGTTACTGCTAAACCAGAGAGCCTTATAGCTAATACCTCAACCAAGTCTCTTTTTTCCACTTCAACCCTGCGTGAGAATCGCTCCCAATCTCGTTTAATGATTTGCCATAGCCATCTCGAAATTTCATTTTCAAGAAATTTAACATCATTTATAGGATCCCATGCACCAACACGTCCTAAATCATTTCCATCTGCGTCAAATCTACCCGATGCATCAATAATATGTAGTAATACCTCTGCCTGACGCAAATGATCAAGAAATTGATTACCAAGTCCTCTTCCTTTCCATGCATCAGGAACAAGTCCCGCAACATCAAGTAATTTTATTGGAATATGTCGGATTCCCTCTATGCACAAACCTGATCGCGGATTACAAGTTACATTAAATTCCTTTTCAATGCACGGCCGTGTAACGAATGCTACTCCCTCGTTTGGCTCAATTGTTGTAAACGGTATTGGTGATGTTTTTGCATTACCGCCCGTTGCCGAATTCCAGAAAGTAGTCTTTCCCGAGTTTGGTTTCCCTACTACACCAATTAGTGGAAGCTCGCCTAGAAGCATTCTTGATTCTCCCTATATGTAAGAAAAAGAGCTAGAAAAATTCTACAACATCCGCTAATTACGTTTAAATATATCTTTTTTAACTTCTTTAAATAGAAATACTGGGGAATAAAGTGAGTTCGAAGTTAATATTCCTTGAAAAGCTGGACAAACGAAATTACTCTAGCATTGCAGTTATACCAAAAGAAAAATTAAAAGAGTTAAACACCTACATTGAAGGCGTATTCAATGTTCCTAAATTGAGTGATTTCATACAAGAATTCGCGAAACTTTGTGCACTAATTAAGTCGTGGCATACCAACATTTCTCGAGGAATCGATGTAAAAGAAGATAAGAGCGGAGGAAAAACTTACGTTGTTGATATTTCAAATTTACCAAATAATATCGTCGTAGTTGCATTTCGGCAGTCTCTCTGGGTTAACCCCAAAGAAAGTGAGAATAAGCAAATTACCGCGGAAATTATCATAGTTGATAGCTCTGGAAGAAAAGTAATAAGACGCGTAGCAACATTGAGAGGAAAGGAAATCTTAAGCGATTTAATCATGAGAGAGTAAAACACAGAAAACAATAAAAGCTCCCAAAAATTATTGTCTAACTTCAACATGCTTCCATTTCTTGATATATTCGTCAAATACACCTAGCTTCTTTAACGTTTGACCGTACTTAACGAGAGACCATAAAGCATATATCCCACGTTCTGGAGTAGGAAATGCAGGAATTCCATAGTCATCAAATCTAGCCCTTACATATTTTGCATACTCCGCACCCCCGATGTCAACAGCTACAACGGGCTTTTTGTATTTTCTAATCAGTTTACAAATTTTATCAACAAATTTATCAGAAAGAGTTGGAACATGATGCAAACCAATTACTAACACTGCATCAAATTCAGGGGATTTCATTACAATATCTATTGCTGCCAAATACGAGTCATCTGTTGCCGATCCTGTTAAATCAAATGGATTTGAAAATGTTGCAAATTCAACGATTAATTTTTCTTTTTGAGCTTTTCTAAATTCATTTAAAACCTTTTCTGATGGCGCTGGAACCTCTAATCCTATTGCTTCAGCAGCATCTGTAGCCAGAACTCCCGCACCACCTCCATTTGTGACAATCGCTATTCTTTTTCCAGCAGCAGGTGGCTGAAATGCCAATGCTTTAGCTGCATCTAGCATCTTTAGTAAATCGTCCGCTATTATTGCACCAATTTGCCTAAAAGCAGCTTCATAAACGCGCCATGCCCCTGCCATTGATGCCGTGTGCGACATAACCGCTCTTGCAGCTGCTGCACCACCTTTTCCACCCTTTAGAATAACTAGGGGCTTATGTTTAACGAATTCTCTAGCTACCTCTACAAATAATCTAGCTCGTTCTGCTTTGAGACCTTCAATGTACATCATTACTACTCGTACATGTGGATCTTCTTTAGCCCAAAGAAGAGTATCAACTTCGTCTATATCCATTTTATTTCCAACGGATACGAACTTGGAAATCCCTATTTCTTCACCATACATGTAATCAAGAACCGCTGCTCCTAGTGCTCCAGATTGCGAATAGAAAAGAATTGGGCCTAATTTAGGTCTTGGAAGCGATAGTACATCTTTACCTTCAAGTTGCTTAAATTGAGGAACAAACAACGTGTCGACGTAAGATATAGCATCATAAACACCAAGGCAATTTGGACCCATGACTCTGATATGATACTTTTCCGCTATTCTTTTTACTTCTTCTTCTAATTCAGTGTTACCTATTTCACTAAAACCTGCGGATATAATAATAGCACATCTGACTTTCTTTTTCCCACAATCCTCCATTGCTCGTGGTACAAATCTTGCAGGTATTATTATTACTGCAAGGTCAATATCGTCAGGAATATCTGTAATTCCTTTATATAATTTTTCGCCAAATAATTCACCACCTTTAATATTCACTCCATAAACTTTCGCTTTAAGTAGTCCCTTGCGATGGTATTCAATGAGTTGCTTGAATACTACCCATCCTGGGGAATTTACATCATGCGATGCACCAATTACCGCAATCGATTTTGGTTGAAAGAATGGTTTTAGTTCTTCCACTGCTCTCTTAACCATTTCTTCAAAATCCTTTGATGCGACTGCAGTCTGTTTGTATTTATTCATTACTGTCACCAAAAAGAAAAAGAGTATGTCTTACATAAAGTTAATACAAATTAGTGTTGTTTATACCTACTCTCCATAATAGTTCAAGTTTACTACTTAATCACAAATAATTGCTCATGCTTAGGATTAAAATAAGAGAGATTCCTTTAGTAATCCTTCTCTCCTCAGAATAGCTTGAGCTGCGATTACTCCTGAAGCACTTGCTTGTGCTAGACTTCTCGTAATTCCAGCACCATCACCGATTGCAAATAAGTTTCTAATACCTTTTGCTTCAAGTTCGGTTGTGACGTCAACTCGTGCAGAGTAAAACTTAACTTCAACAGCATAAAGTAAGGTATGATCGGAATAAACACCAGGCGCTATTTTATTGAGAGCTTCAAGCATTTCAAGAATATCGGTCAAAATTCGATGTGGTAATGCATAGGATATATCCCCGGGGATCGCGTCTGTAAGTGTTGGCTCCACAGCACTTCTGTTTATTCTTTCTGGCGTACTTCTTCTTCCCCTTAGTAAGTCTCCAAGTCTTTGTACTAATACGCTACCACCAGAGAGCAAGTTCGCTAATCTTGCTATTGATTTTCCGTATTCAATTGGATCTTTAAACGGCCATGTAAAGTAAGAAGTAACCAGAATTGCAAAATTTGTATTATCACTCTTTTTATTCTGATAACTATGTCCATTAACAGTAACTATGTCTTCGTATCTTTCCTTAACCACAAATCCGTACGGATTTACACAGAAAGTTCTCACTTTATCATCGAAGGTCTTTGAGTAATAAATTAATTTTGGTTCATACTGGATATCCGTTAGTTCCGCCAAAACATCTGACAAAACCTCTACACGAACTCCTATGTCCACAGGATTTATTCTTAATGGAATCCCTAATCTTCTAACCTCTGATACAAACCATTTAGCACCAGAACGCCCTGGAGCAACTACCACATATCTTCCATGTATCTTTTCTCCATCACTCAGCTCAATACCCGTAACCTTATTGTCTTCAACCAGTATTCGTTTGACCTCTGTTTTCAATTTTATTTCAACATAAGGTTCTAGCATCTTCTTTGCACGAAATAATGCTTGTGCCGTTTTGTCTGTACCAATATGACGTGTGGGATAGGAGATTAATTTTAAATGGGCTCGTCGCGCTCTCATTTTTAATTCTGCCACAGCATCATCATCTGGCATATAGACAATCGATTCTGGTGCTAATTCTTGCCATATTTTGTCCACATACATAATAAGTTTTTTGAGTTCCCTCTCCGCTAGAATATCATTAAGCCAACCACCAATTTCATGAGTAAGATTAACCTTGCCGTCCGCAAATGCACCAGCCCCTCCCCAACCACACAAGTAATCTCTTGTTTTCTTCCTTTCTTCTATATCTGCACCCTTGTCAATCATCAAAATTTTGAACTTATCTTTTGCATGTTTAATTAATTCGATTGCTGTAAAGATTCCTGCTGGACCACACCCAACGATTATTACGTCGTATTTCTTCACACTTTGCACCAAAAATTCATCAGAAATTCTTTTTTTAAAAAGGCTACTTCATTTTCGGTGCATGAATGTGAATGAAGATTTAATGGAGAAAGGACTTCAGAAAATAGAGTGGGCAGAAAACTGGATGAAAATTCTAGCTGAAATAAGAAAACGTTGGGAAAAAGAAAAACCTCTGAAAGGAATAAAAATAACAGCAACACTTCATGTCGAGGCAAAAACGGCAACATTAATTAAAACTCTTGTTGCAGGTGGAGCTAAAGTATCTGTTGCCGCATGTAATCCTGAAACAACACAAGATGATGTTGCCGAAGCTCTCAGAAAATATGCTCGTGTTTATGCAAAAAGAGGTATGTCGGAAGAGGAATATTGGGAATCAATTAGGCGCGCACTAGATATCGAACCAGACATAATCATTGATGATGGCGGCGACACTCACTACTTGGTACATGCGGAACTTCCTGAATTGGCAAAGGACATAATAGGAGGAACGGAAGAAACAACAACGGGAGTAAAACGCTTATTTGCGATGCAAAAGGAGGGAATTTTAAAATACCCAGTCGTGCTAGTTAATGAAGCACGTATGAAATATTTATTTGATAATCGTTATGGAACGGGCGAATCAACAATCTTTGGAATTATGAATGCAACTAACTTGTGTCTATCAGGTAAGACTATTGTTGTATGTGGTTATGGATGGTGTGGAAGAGGAATTGCGTTTAAAGCTAAGGGAATGGGAGCTAACGTGATCGTGTGTGAAGTTGATCCAATTCGTGCATGCGAGGCAATTATGGATGGTTTTCATGTAATGCGCTTAATTGATGCCGTTAAGCATGCAGATTTTGTGATAACTGCCACTGGAAATATCAAAGTTGTTAGAAAAGAACACTTTTTAGCTGCTAAAGATGGATGCATATTCGCAAATGCAGGCCATTTTAACGTTGAAGTATGGATATCAGATCTCGAAAGTATTTCCATCAAGAAAAGAAAATTACGTTATTTTGGATTACCTTATAATGACTACTTAATCGAAGAATTTACTCTGAAAAACGGAAAAAAGTTGTATTTGCTCGGAAAAGGTCGTTTGGTGAACTTAGTTTGTGGGCAAGGCCATCCAGTTGAGGTCATGGACCTTTCATTTAGTTTACAGGCTCTCTCTGTGGAGTGGTTAATTAAGAATAAGGGAAAACTTAAGAAACAATTATATCGCGTTCCTAGGGAAATTGATGAGTTGGTAGCAAAACTTAAATTGAAAACACTCAAAGTGGAAATTGATGAGTTAACTGAGGAGCAAAAGCGTTATTTAGAGTCTTGGAAATTAGAAATCTAAACTATGCCTTTTCCTAAAACTTTGAGTATGTCTAATGCATGTCTTGCATTGGTTACTTTTTCATGTCGAAGCATGCTCTCGAGTAGTTCTAATGCTCCACGTTGATATAATGGCCGATTATTATTTCCACAATGCCAGGAATACACTGCTTTATTTGCTTTCTCAACACTCGTACCAGCATATCTGCGCAATAATTTGCATGCTCTTTCAACTGCTTTTTCAAATCGTTTGAAAAGTAGGTAAGATACTCCATTACCTCCTTTTAAGGCATCGTGAATACATATAATTCCAGTTGTTCCGAAGCTAATACCCCCCAAATCCTCACTTGCTGCACCAGTAATCATTGTCGTACCTTCAATTAAGACATGTTCTAGAGCATGATAAGCTCCTGCTGTTTTTTCCCAATCTCCGTAATCCACCTGCGGTGCTTTAAAAACAATACCATATGTGTCATATTCATAGGTAATTGGTGGCTCTATTGGAAATACTCCTACAGGCTTTTTTTCACCTTCCCTTAACATGATATATCCATTTACTATTAGTGTCATTCGTAATCGTCCATACCAAACTACGGTTCCAAGAAGTTCTCTTTTTTGATAAGTTTCTTCTTCAATTGGTATTGCTATTGATTCAAAAAGCGGTTTTGTATAATATGGTTCTAGATCCCTTGGAGCTAGTTCCACATATGCTTTTCTATTTTCCAAATCGAGTTTCTTAACAATAAATTTCATTCCTCTATTGAAATAAATTGCACCAGGATAGAGTTCTCTTAATCCAATTATGATATCTCTTTCGTCAATCTTTTTGTCCTTCCAAATCACTTCTATGACATCTCCACTTCCACGAATACTTGTTTTGAAATAATTATCAAAGACTCTCTCATTTGCGTGATAATAGTTTAGAAACTTTACAAGCGCGCCCTCTTTCATGAGTTCTCGTATAATTTCATAGGGAATTCTGAGGGTCTTTATTTCTTCCTCACTTAACGGCTGCTCGTATGCCATTAAATATACATGTTGCTTAGCTATGTATGGGTTTCTTGGCTCGATATATCTCATAGCCAAATCTTCAAAGTAATCTCGGGGATTTAATGCATAATATTCGCTAATTGGGTCATCCGCACGAAGAAGAAGAATTCCTACTCCTGGTTTTTCTCGTCTTCCTGAACGACCAATTCTTTGTAGAAATCGATCAACAGGAGCTATTTCAGATACAACAAGATTCACATCACCAATATCAATTCCTAATTCAAGTGTTGGTGTTGAAAAAATAGTAAGTATTTCACCGCTTCTAAATTTTTCCTCAATTATTCTTCTAATTTTTCTTGAAATACCTGCTCGATGCACTGCTGCGCGGTCACTCAATGTTCCAAATGTGTAACGATACAACCAATAAGCATATTCTGCAGAACGCCTTGTATTGAAGAAAATCAAGCACTTAAGTTTAGATAACACGCTTTCCTTTGCTATTTCTGCGGCTATGCGATGAATTGAAAGTTGCCATGGATACAGAAAGAAAATATAAATTGGAGTTTTCCGTCCTTCCTCTTTTACTAGAATTACCTTTTCATCGAGGAACCGTTCCGCAAACTCTAAGGAGTTTTTTATTGTTGCTGATGAAAGAATTATTTGAATTTTTTTCTGCCTTTTAAGTCTCTTTAATATCCAATACGCATGGGTTCCAAATGCGCCGCAATATTCATGAAATTCGTCTATTACTATTATCCGTGCCCTTCTGAATAAATTTCCAATTGGTGTTCTCTTTGCTAGATGCCAATGAATCATATCGAAATTTGTCATTATGAATTCTGGTGGATTTCTCAATATCTTCGCTCTTTCCTCAGGGGGAGTATCTCCATCAAGCACTGCTACGCGTGCTCCTATGACTTTTGCATAATAGGACAGTTTGATTAGTTGATCCCGAGATAATGCTTTCGTTGGATATATTAGTAATGCATACGGTTTTTCTTTTGGTTTTTCTTTACAGATTTTAATTAAGAGAGGTATAAAAAATGCTTCTGTTTTTCCCATGGCTGTAGCTGCCTCGATAACTACATTTTTTCCACTTAAAATTTCACGCATTGCAGTTTCTTGAAATTTATATAGTCTTAGAATATTTCGTGCACGTAAAGCATCAGCAATTCTTTTAGCATAGGCGAATGGAGCACTCATTTTAACGAAAACTTCAGGGGATACATTACTTCCAGTTTTTGGTGCTTCTACTCCAACTCTGGAGAAGTTAATAAGAAATACGTGATCACTTTGGGCTATTTTCTTTATTAGTTCTGGGACATCAGGGGGCATTTCTTCTATTTTCACTCGCTTTTTCATCAACTCTTTTAGGAAGTAATCTTCCAACTCTATAGTTTCAAGGGTCTTCTTAATTTCCTTCGGTTTCGCAGAAATTATGAAACTCCGATTACAAGATTTACAGAGTAATTCGATTTTTATAAAGACACCCTCATGCCATGTTCGTAAAATCTCCAATTTGGAACCACATATTGGACATTTTAGTTCTTCGTCATTCTTCATATATCCCCCTTTTAAAAATATCCTTGCATCTAATTTTGTTGGATGATGAGCGCGCGTAAAACTGAATCTACATGTTGAGTCCGCGCAGGGCTGACTTTATTTTGGCTTTATTCCCTCTTTTTAAGAGAAATGAGAAACACGTGTTGTAATGATGTTTCAAGTCCAGAAAATGCTAGCAAAAGGAGCTGAAGCACATGTTTATTATGGTCTATGGATTACACGCCCTGCCATAATGAAATTACGTGTTCCAAAAAAATGGCGTTGTCCAGAATTAGATTTACGTTTGCGTCAACTGCGGACAAAACTTGAAGCAAAACTTTTATCTTCGGCAAAGAAAGCGGGTGTATATGCTCCAACAGTTCTTTATGTGAGTTTAAAAAACACATATCTTATAATTGAATTCATCGATGGACTATTGCTAAGAGATGCGCTTATAAATAAGGTGCTTTCTAGAACTGAGGCGAGAGAAATTGCAAGGAGAGTTGGAATATTTACTGCACGTTTACATAGAAATGGCTTAATTCATGGGGATCTTACTACATCGAATATTATCGTATACAAAGGAAAACCAGTATTAATTGATTTTGGACTGGGTGATTTCTCAACGACCTTAGAGGATAAAGGAACAGAACTCGTTGTTTTTGAGAAATCATTAATGAGTATTCATTATGATATGTATGAAGAACTCTGGAATGCTTTCATTGAAGGATATTCTCTTGAATATGCTGACGCTGACATAGTATTAAAACGCGTGAAAGAGATAAAGATGCGTGGAAGATATGTTGAAGAACGAAGAATAAAAAGATTTCGCCATTAACCTTTGCTTTGCTGGAGCGCTTCAGTTAATGCTTTCATGAAATAATCCATCAATTGATCCATGGAATTCACAGCAGCTATGAATATTTCTTCTAAAGACAATTGACCTACGCTTTCAACTCTAAATAAATACTTAGTTTCGTCAGGAATTATTTCAAGTGCTTGCACAGGGCAATGCATCACACATAAACGGTCTAAATCACATTCAAGTCTCTTGTCTTCTTTTATAACTGGCTTACCATTTCTGAGTTCCAAAACTTTTTTGGGACATGCTTCTACACACTTTCCACAACCATTGCAGTTTTCCTTGACTTGAAGTATTGGTAATGGTTTATATCCCACGGTACAAACTGCTTGAAACTTTGCATGATCGCGTCCAAGTCCGACTTTTGCAATCATCTCAATGTCTATTTCTTGTTTTGGTCCTAGTTTCACAATTGGTATATCTGGATAAACAGGTCTAACCGTTTTTTTGTCAACGGGTTCTATATCCCTAGCGTAAACGGTTATGATTCTGTTTGGTTCTCCCCTCTTTCTTAATCTCAGCCTAGCACTACATTCAACTGCTCTTTCTAGGCTTAAAATTAATTTTCCACATTTTCCAAGTAGGTCAATCTCTCTTCTATCTACTTTTAAAGGAATTAAAGCAAGTCTTAATGCAAGGTCTTCATCCCAAAGAACAGATGTATTTCTACGGATAATCACCTCATGTATTGCTAGGGTTGGTACATATGCTAAAACTGCACGACGAAACATATTGATTATATGTGGCTCGATTCCCTCTATGAGAAATTCAGCATATAATTCGTTTGGTCGTTTAATTAACCTTGTTTTTATTTCATCCATTTTGCATCCCCACTAATCTCTTAATTCTCTCATCAAATCCAAATTGCTTAAGTTTCTTATATACTATTTCAGGTACAAGGTCTCGGTAATCTAAACCTCGTAGAATTCGCTCCCTGATTACTTTTCCTTGATATAAGTTCCTTTTAATGTGTTGTATCCGAACAGTCTTGATATCAAATCTTTCAAAGAGCATTATGACTAACTCGTTACCTGAGTATACGCAGTCAAACTTAGGACAATATTCCATAACTCGTGCAGGCCATACAGCATTTTCATTTATATCGGGAATAGGTACTATATATGCTCTATCTATTGCATTTAGCATTTTAAGGACGTCATGAATAATCTCTATGCGCTCACCAACTGTTAGAGGATTTCTAAGAGTATAACTCTCTTGTGCAGAACCTACTGCAATTATAATCTCTTCGCTTTCCTGCAGAATTCTCTGTATAACATGAAGATGACCATTATGGAGAGGTTGAAATCGCCCTATGAATAATGCTCGTCTATATTTCATGAAGAAGCGCCCCTTTTATCTTCGTTTTTCTTCGAAGAATTTTATCATTCTTTCCAATCCTTCAATTAGTTTCTCCTGAGATTCCACAACAGGTGCAAAAGATAATCTAATCCATCCTTCGAATCCGTTAAAATCAATACCTGGCGTTAATGCTACTTGGTATTTCTGAAGAAGTTCGTTACAAAGCTTCCGTGAACTTTTTTCATAATATGATACATCAAAGAAAACATAAAAACCACCTTGCGGTTCAAGTATCTTCAGTTGTGGAATTCTGCTGAGATAATCTACTGTTAGTTTCGCTGCTTTTTCATACTTCTTTGTTCCTTCTTCATAGAATTTTTTCACTTCTGATAGTGCATTCTTATCGTTAAATAACTTTATTAGCGTTGTTTGCACAAGACTGCATGGTGCTAAAGTTCTTGCTTGCTCAATGGTATTTAAATATCGTGCTAGATCATATGGTAAGAGTACATATGATGCTCGCCACCCCGGTATTCTTAGTTCCTTACTGAGTGTACATATGTAAATTTCTTTTTCCCTTCGTTTTCGTGAGAAATATTTCGGTTTTTCGTAAAATATAAATGCTCTATATGCCACATCAATGAGAATATAAAAGTCTTTTTCTTCTGCTAGATCGCTTAATCCATCAATTATCTCATCTGTCCAAACCTGTCCGTCAGGATTTCCTGGAGTTGTTATTACTACTGCTTTTGTCTTCTTTGTTATCAATGACTGAAGCTCATCAAGGTCTGGAGAAAATACGCCATCCTTTATTACTCTCCAATAACGTATATTAACATTTCCGAGGAGTTCTAAACGTGCTTGTCTTTCGTAATTAAGGTATCCAGGAGCCGTTAGAATTAATTCATCACCCGGATCAAGTAGACTTATAAATAAAGCTCCCGTTTGTTCAGATGAGCCTAAACCAAAGACGATTTCCTCTGGTTCTACACTTCTACTAAAGACTTCTTTTTCATATTGTACTATTGCCTCCAATAAGTCAGGATAACCTATAGTTGGTGAATAACTAGCGGACATTCTTATTAAATCTTCACTAGTTATCACCTCTTTTAATTTATTAATCAAAATCCCCGGTGGCATATCTTGCGGCCAACCTCCTGCGAGGTATATAAGCTCTCGTGGAAACTTTTCGGGATGCTTTTTATATTCTGCTACAAGTGACATTATTTCTCTAATAGATGAAGGATGCTCTGCCATCCACTTTGCAATCTTGCTTACCATGATGCATCACCAAAAGTGAAATTTATGCCTACTTAATAAGTTATTGTTATGAGAAAACAGAGGGATTTATGAACATAAGACAAAAACTTCCATACGGAATAGTCATACTGAAAACAAATGAAACATGCCTAATATTACCTCTTGTAAAATTTCTTAAAAAAGAACATAAAATAATTCATGATTTTTTAAGAAAATCTACACTTCGTGTGTGTAATATATCTAATTATCCAATGATCCTTAAAATTAAGGCAAGAACAAATACGTATTTTCTTTCAATAATCGCTTTTCATGGAACATTGAACACGATTCCAAATTTTATTGAACTTTTTGTTAGGAATCTTAATTTTCTTAGATGCGAAAATTGGATTTATTTAGTGCAACGTAATGAATCAAAAATTTGTATATATACTATTACCTATGCCAAGGAAATTAAGGAAATGTTAAAGCTAATTAGTGTTGTTATGTTCCATGGATTAAATTATCAAATTCTATTTTTAAAATGGAACACAAATTCTATGAACATACTTAAGCATTTCTTACTCGGAGCACCCCCAGATGACATATATATAGGTGGAAATCTAAAGCAAATAATTCCTCTTATCAAAAGAATTTTGCCAAAAACTCCACAAAAAAATAACCTAAAAAACATAAAAAAGCGGGATGATAAACATGACAAATCACTCTTTGTGTCATATGATGGTATTTACGAAGATTATGACAACATTGTAGAATTTGTGTGCCAACAATGTAAATTTGCTAAGAAGGTAAGCTCCATTAATAAAAAGTAATGGGGCCGGCGGGATTTGAACCCGCGACCACGCGGTCCGCAGCCGCGCGTGCT
>JAHKLH010000199.1 GCA_029856635.1 Candidatus Njordarchaeota archaeon | reverse complement strand
GTAAAATATATACTTAATAAAATTTATCGAATAATGGTAAATTTTCAGTATTTTTTGAAAAATTTAGAAATATACTAATTGGTCTTTGGTTAAATTTTAAACAAAATGAACGCAAATCTTCATTTCTCTAAATCTTATTTGTTGAGTTTACAGTATTCATGCTCATCAATAAGAGACGCTTTTTACATTTTCTTAATGATATACTTAATGATATAATGGTATAATATTATGTTTCTATACATTTATATGATTCCATTATACGAGGGAGCATAATGTCAACAACAATAAAAGTTTCAAAATCTCTTGCTTTAATTTTAGATGAAGAAGAGAAAAATTGGGAGTTAAGTCTTATGAGTAGGTAATAAGATTCTTGCTCAGGAAAAGAAGAAATAGAATGATTAAGGAATTCTTTGGAATTGATAAAAGAAAAATAACTAAATTCACAGAGGACGATTGCCTTGATTCTCGTATTTGATTCGTATGCTTGGACTGAATTCTTTATGGGAACTGAGGTTGACGAGAAGGTGAAAGAGTTTCTTTTATCAGTAGACATAATTTATACTCCTTCTCCAGTTTTGCTTGAGATAGTTAATAAATACCTCAGAGAAGGTTTTTTCTAAAGAAGATATTGAGAAAAGATTAAATGCAGTAGTTCAATTATCCAGTATAATCGTTATCAGTAAGCCTATTCTTCTGAAGCTGGATAAGGCTAGAAAAATACTCAGCGAAAATGCAAAAAGGAGAGGAATAAAAAGAAAACCAAGTGTAATTGATTACTATGTTCTTGCATGCTCACTTCATCTAAGAGCAAAAGTTGTCACTGAGGGCGAACATTTTGAAGGTCTTCCTAATGTGACATATTAAAATAAGCATTAATAAAACATCTTAAGTTAGTTACATGAGCTATCAGAATAGAATAAGAAAAAGAAATTAAAAGAATAGTCCAAGAATGTTGTTAGATAAATAAATATTTTATTATAGATTCAAAAAGGTGTAAAAATGCAAATAGAGCATGTTCTTTATGTAGTAGATACTCACACTGAGGGAGAACCAACTCGAATTGTTATTGCTGGACTTCCAAATATTCCTAGAAAATCTATTGCAGAGAAACGGGATTATATAATGAAGAACATGGACTGGATAAGAACAGCAGTTATATTTGAGCCTCGAGGACATATAGATTCTTTCGGTGCTATATTATTGCCCGCCGCATCAGAAAAAGCAGATTTTGGAATAATTTTCATGGATTCTGGAGGCTACCTAGATATGTGTGGTCATGGAACAATGGGAGTTGCAACGGCACTAGTAGAACTTGGTTTTGTTAAACCCGTAGAACCAATCACGGAAATAAGATTTGAAACACCTGCGGGTATTGTAGTTGCTAGGGCTCATATAAAAAATGGACGAGTTCACAGTGTGACTGTTAGGGATGTTCCTTCATTTTTCGTAAAAACAGTTGATCTCGAAATTCCTAATATTGGAAAAATCACTGCAGACATATCATTTGGAGGAAACTTTTACGTTCTTGTAGATGTTTCTCAAATTGGTATAGAAGTTAAACCAAAGAACATAAAGAAATTAATAGAGCTGGGATTAAAGATACGAGAAATAGCTAATAAAAGCGTAAAAGTTGAGCATCCAACAAAGCCGTTCATTAATAAGATAAAATTAGTTATGTTTTATGAAGAAATAAGTGAAAAAGAGTTCAAAAATGTAGTGATTTTTGGAAAAGGCTCCTTTGATAGATCCCCATGTGGTACAGGGACTGCATCTAGGCTTGCTGCATTGTATGCAAAGAATAGGGTCAGCATAGGTGAAGAAATAATAAGTCAAAGCATAATTGGAACAAAGTTTATTGCTAAAATCGTTAAAGAGACAAGAATAGGAGAATACACTGCTGTGATTCCCGAACTCACAGGCCGTGCATACATAACGGCTCAAACTCAAATTATAATTGACAAAAGTGATCCACTTAAGTATGGTTTTCTAGTAATTAGTGATTGATCCTTTACAAATTCATAAGAACATTTACTAGATTTAGGTGCAATAAAAATTATTTATTAGGCAGTGAATTGTTTTTATATTATTTCAATATGAAAATGAGGAAACAGTTTTACCTTATGATATGATGAAACATGAGCAAGTATTGGATGCTCACATTATATATTCATTATAATATGATATACTTTACATTAATGTTATTAGATCATAGATATTTACATATCATTAAGAATTGATATATACTCAATAAAAATATATGCCTCCTTGAACATCTAAAATTATAAACTTTTTATTAATACCTCTATTTTAGGTATTCAGAATAAGCAAAACAATTATTTCGGTGAAGTATTTGGTTAGGATTGTATATTCTGGAGATGTTCATGGAAGTGAAAGGGTATGGAGAAAATTTCTCAAGGCCGCTGTTGAGCATAAGGGAGAAATAATTTTTATGAATGGTGATCTAACGGGTAAGAAGATTATACCTATCTGTGAGATGCGAGATGGAACCTATAAAACACCAAAAATTTTCGGGAAAGTATGGGTATTAAAAACTAAACAAGAAGTTGAGGAGTTAGCTCAAAAAATAAGAGACGTTGGAATGTATCCATGGATAGCTCCATACGAAGAAGTGATGGAATGCGCTAACAATGAAAAGAAATTAAATAAAGTGTTTGAAGGAGTCATGGCTAAGGAAATGGATAGATGGCTTAAGATGGCTGATGAAAAAGTACCAAAAAATGTAACTATCATCGTAGCACCTGGGAATGATGACCCATTTGTTATAGACCCAATAATCAAAAGATGGGAGAAGGAAACCGAAGGCAGAATTGTTTATCCGAATGATAAGGTTGTATGGCTTGATGATAAGCATCCAATGGTTACTTGCGAATGGGTTAATCCAACGCCATGGAATTCTCCACGAGAAGAACCAGAACACAAACTTAGGAAGAGACTTCTAAAGAAAATTCGGATGGTTGATGAAGATTTGATTCCTGTACTTGTTTGTGCTTTTCATGCACCACCTTATGATACGGGAATAGATCTAGCTCCCAAATTGGATAGAAATTTACGACCAGTTCTTGTTGGAGGCCATCCAGTTATGGTTCCCGTAGGTAGTAAAGCAGTTAGGGAGATTATAGAGAAGTTCCAACCATTATTAGGATTACACTCGCACATTCATGAATCTCCAGGAGAAGTGCACATCGGAAGAACATTATGTATTAACCCTGGATCAGAGTATGATCGAGGAATACTAAGAATGTATGTTTTTGACCTTACCGACAAGGGCGTTGAGAAATACTGGAGAATGACAGGATAGGTTTCATTACTCGCAATATTTAGTAGTAATTTTGAGTTATATTTCTATTTCGAACGATTTCAAATAATTCTCTCTTTACATCACCTAGTAATTTTTATCTGAATTATTTATTCTCAAGGAGGAATTTTTGTCTGGGAGTAATTCCTAAGTTTCTTTATCTTGCTGTCTATGAATATCCAAAATAGATGTTGCTGAATTTGAAAAATGATTATACTT
>JAHKLH010000198.1 GCA_029856635.1 Candidatus Njordarchaeota archaeon | reverse complement strand
TGTAAAGATATATAATTATTAACTTATATTAATTCAATAATGATTGATAACAGAATGTAATTAAGGAAATCATATGTATAAACACTTGATCAAAACTTCCTAGAAGAGAAATCCACTAGGAATCATTTGAATAATAAGATGAATAATAAGAGAATTTCAGTAATTTTAATACAAAAATAGACCATTTAGAGGGGATTAATAAGTTAGAATTAAAGATGATTTTATTCCCAAAAATATAATAAAGCAACTTTCTAGATTCATCTGAGCCTCTTCCTCCAGATAAGCAATCCTATAACTACAACGGATATAATGACACCGATTAAAATTATCCAATATGATATTGCTTCTTTTGCTTTAATCTCAATAATTATATTCGCTATTCTACTATTGCCAGCTTTGTCGTATGCACGTATTGTTATTACATGTTTTCCTTCACTCAATGTTACTGTGTAATTGTAAAGCTTTTTAACCCCTAAATCAGTCCAGTTTCCTTCATCTATTCTTATTAGCACTCCCGCCAAGGCAATATTATCTTTGGCTTCAAACACTATTGTAATATTTCCTGGTTGAATTATTGAGCCATTTATCGGATTTAGAATATTTATGGTTGGTGGTGTTACATCAATATGAAAAACAATCGTGTCAATAAATGTTCTTCCATGAATATCCACGGCTTTAATAGATACGATGTGTGTTCCCTCGTATAGTTCAATAGTGTACTCAGTTTTATTTCCAATGTTAATCCAATCTTGATTATCAATGCTTACTTCAAAGTGATCTATTCCATGCTTTGCTTCTGCCGTCCACGATATTGTAATCATCCGACTATTTATGTAACTATTATTCTCTGGTGAAATAATTCTAACATATACTGGATACTCCCCAAAGAATCTAAGTATTCTTCTCATCACTTCTGCTCGATCGTCCGCATTATTTATCGCTTCAAATGGAAATGCAAAATACACTAATTTGTAATCGCCATCATACACTATTGCAGCGCCTAGTTTTGGATCATCGTCATAGTACATTGCTAGTACTGATCCTCTTGTTGGTGAGATCTCCGATGGGAAGAAATTATTATCTGCTCCATCACCATCACTTAGGTTTAATTTAATTCCATCAAAGATAGATCCACTAACTCCGTTAACAATACATGCTCCTGTTGAATCTGCTTCAAAAATCGCCTTCAAATACGTCTCGTACCAGTCTATCCATCCACTAGAGTTTGCATCATAGCCAATATCTTGCCCAGATATGAATAAGTTTCCTCCAGAAACCAAGTATTCACGTAATGCATCACGATCGTCTTTTTCAAGAGTAGTTTCGTAGTCATCGCCAGTAAACCATACTATTACTGAATACCTTTTTAGTGTTTCTGCTGATGGCGCCCCATAACGAATGTGCTCCCATACTTCAAAGTCGACATATTGTATAAGACCAAGTTGCTCTAAGGCTTCTATGTAGTACTTCTCATATTTTTCTCCCTCATCATCATCTACAATTAGAATCCACGCTTTATAATTGTCAACTACAACACGAATATCATGATACGCGGTTTTTCCTTCATTATCAACTGCTTTTGCTATTATAATGTGTTCTCCATCAGAAATTTTGCTTGTGTTCCACATGTAAACATAGTACCCCGTATGTGGATCATATGTAGCATTAAACCATTCTCCAATGTCAATTGACACTGCAACATATACAATTAAGCTATTTGGATTCGTCGCATTTATCGTTATGTTAACGACTCCCGATACCTTGTCGCCCTCTGACGGATATATAATTCTAACTTTTGGAGCACCTTTAGTTGGTTTGAGAAAATCAATTATTATTCTCATACATTCTGCACGTGCGTCACTACCATTAATTGCCTCAAATGGAAATGCAAAGTAAATTAGCTTATATGAGATATTATATGCTATTGCTGCACCATATTCCGTAGTATAGTTAAGAATCAACCATGCTCCAGAATTTGGTGCTGGTTCTATTGCGTCTGGGAAATAGCTATCATTAGCACTATCACTTCCATAAAGTAGGTAATTCTTCCCATTAAATGGATATCCAACACCAAAAATTTCGTAACTATCCGCATTATCGGCTATGTAAACTGCTCTTAAGTACGTCTTGTAAAAATCAGTAAAACCAATATCATATCCAATATCTTGACCAGAAATGAATAACGATCCCCCGCTATCTAGATATTTCGCGAGAACCTCTTGATCGTGCTCTGTTAATGTTTCGAATGCACTTGATCCAGTAAACCAGATCACAATTTGGCGACCTACAAGAATATCATATGTAATTGAACCATTATATTCAATCGACCAGACTTCAAAGTCTTTGTCTCTGACATACCCAAGATCTTCTAATGCGGATATATAATAGATTTCATAGTAATCGCCGTCGTCATCATCTACTAATAAAATCGGTGCAATATAATTATCAATTTTCACATATATTTTAGCCACTTCTTTTCCACCAGCTGTGGTATTAGCAACAACTTTGATGTAGTAGAAACCATCAGAAAAAATACACGTGTTTACCATCGCTTTGAAAGCTTTCAAATCTGCATCATACCCGAGAATTATTGGTGAACTAATAAATGTATCATTAACGAATTGCGCGTAAACTGTATCAATAGAACCTCTGGTCGTTCGTAAAGTTATATTTACCGTGATGTTGATAACTCTGCGAATTATAGCATTCGATTTTGGGTATACAAAATTAATCATAATATTATCTATAGTGTACAACACTAACAATGTACTAGTGTTTCCTTCAGTATCGGTTGCATTTATTCTAATTAGAAAATTACCATCATCAAAAGGTGTAGTATCCCAATTATACTCATAAAGCCCACTAGTTGAATTGTATGTCATATTATACCAAGCATCAGTGAATATCTTCACTGATGAAATTCCATCCTCATCCGAAGCATTAACTTTAATTACAACGACATCATTTACTATAGACCCGGGAGTTGGTGATACTACAGTTATTATTGGATTTCCTGGAGGATTTTCTAATGGAACCCCCGTTACGTCTTCATCGCAGTAGTAATAGAATTGCTTAATTAAATCGCCATACTCATCAAAAATTTCAAATCTGAAATTATAATTACCTTTGACCATGGGTTGTGTTATTGGAAGAGAAACAACATCAGCATTTGTTGCTCCATAAATAATAATACCACATACCTCACTAACAATAACTTCTTGGTATTCATATATGGAATATACTCTTATCGTTACGTTATACTTAACATCTGAATCCAGATCAATTGTAATATTTACTGAATGATCGTAGTATCCATCTTTATCCACGTCGCTACCATTGACCCATATGTCATAGAACCATAGGCCAACGGTTTCATTACATCTTTTTCTAGTAAACTCGTCCCACTGATGATCAATCGACATATCTAACTCGTTATACGTTTCATCATAGTAATCTGGGAAATATGCTGCTAAACCATGTGCGTTGGGATGTCCTTCTAAATGTCCAGCTGATAAAATCGATTCATTTATTGCATTTATTG
>JAHKLH010000197.1 GCA_029856635.1 Candidatus Njordarchaeota archaeon | reverse complement strand
TGCTCTGATGGTTTATCTTGAAGAATAAACGCTATCTGACATATTGGCATGCCCACATATAATTTTATTGGGACTCTATTCACGTTTGAGAGTTCTAGAGTAAGTTGACCCTCAAATCCTGCATCAATAAAGCCACCAGTGCTGTGAATAATTAAACCTAATCGAGCCAAAGAGCTCTTTCCTTCAATCCTTGCTGAGATATAATCGGGCAATTTTACATATTCTAAAGTGGTTGCCAACAAGAACATTCCAGGTTGAATAGTAATGCTTTCGCCTATAGGAACAATGATTTTCTTCATATAATGGGATACATCTTGCTTGACATCAATTGCACTTACTTTAGTTTCATCAAAAACAAGGAACTCTGTTCCTAACCGAAGATCCACTGATGATGGCCCAACAAGCGATTCATCAAATGGTTCTATTATTAGCTCCCTCTTCTTTATGAGATCTTTTATTGTCTTATCTGACAGTAACATTTGGCATCTCTTTCTTTTCAAAGCATTAGAAACATGTCCGTAAAATTTTTTATTTACCTAATATTGAGAGAATACGCAAGAAAGAAAGGTATTAGTTACTTAGATATGTGAGAATGTTAAATTATTGAGTCCATTTCTGTAATTTCTGTTAGAATTTGGGGATAAATGTTGAACCACTGGATTGGCGAAGAAGACGAAGAAAACGGTATTAAGTTACTCTTGAAGACTAGTGAGTTAAAGAAAGTCAAGACTTCAAAGTTTACAGCTTTCATTGGACATCATAGGATTTTCGGGCGATTTTTGGTCTTTGATGAAGGAAAAAGAAAAACGATTCAAATTTGTGAGAATTTCGATTTTTACTCAGAAATGTTTCATGTTCCAATGTGTGCACATCCAAATCCTCAATATGTTCTTATAATAGGTGGTGGAGATGGTTCCACTTTGAGAGAGATTCTAAAACATAATCCTCAAAAGGTTGTATTATGTGAAATTGATAAGGAAGTCGTGAATGTTGGTTTACATTATCTCCAAACATATAAAAATGCTCTTCAAAATGAGAGAGTTCAATTTGTCTTTATGGATGGAGCCACGTATGTAAAGGAAACAAATGAAAAATTTGATGTAATTATTTGTGATGTTACCGATATTTATCCAGGTGAACCCGCGGGATCCCTTGGAACATCACAATTTCTCAAGAATGTTAAGAAGACTCTGAGAAATAATGGCATATTTTGTATTCAAAGCGGTTCTCCAATATTTCATAAAGATATAGTAAGAAATTTATATTCACTTACTAAGAAAACATTCAAATATTCCTTTGTTTATGCGTCAGTTGTTCCCTTCTATCCAGGAGGAATCTGGTCATTTATTATATGCTCAGATAACCTTGACCCGAGAATCCCACGAAAAACATTCATCGGAAAGTTCTATTCTCCGGAAATTCACAAGGTTGTTTTTGTTTTACCTCCATTTCTAAAAAGATTATTAGAAAATCAATGAACCACATTCACTCTTTTTCGCTTTTCTTCTTTTTGCGACTTCTCTTCCTAGCTCTCGATTCTAATTCACGTATTTCATCCAAAAGAGAGTCAACACATCTATCATAAATCTCGCATTCTTTCTTCTTTTTCGATATTTTTTTCTCTTTTCCCCATCTTTTTAGTATCTCTAAAGCATACCTCACTGCTTCCAATTTCTTTGAAATCCTTGACAATCTATTAATTTCACGCTTAAGGAAAAAGAGTTTTTTTGCCACCATTCTTTCGTCTTTTTTGAGAATCACTTCAAATAATTCATGAAGAATTTCATCAATACGCTGAAGAATATCTTCAAATTTCCTTGACAGTTTTACCACCATCATCGTAGTTTGGGCATGAAATATTTACCCAAAAAGAAAAGAAAAAAAGCTATTTAATGTGCCAGTGCTCGAGATGGCTCTCTTGCATATTTTTGCTTGAGAATTTTCTTGTTTTCTTTGAGCATTAATTTGGTCAAAAATAATGCAGATCATCCTGTGCAATTTCAAACTCCTAAAATATGATCAATTTAGCAATTAAATAGATGAAAACAAGGAAAATCCATAAAGAACAAAAGAGTAAACAAGAGTGATGTGCCAGAACTCTCATGATAATTTGTTATATCTTTTGAAATTATTTATTTATGAGATAATATGTAAAAATATATCGAAATAATCATAAATTTAAATTATAGGTATTACAAGATTCAACAAAGAATAATATTTCACTACTGTGAGAGCATGATGCCACAAAAAACAAATGAAATTGATGTTTTTAAAGCACTAGCACATCCATTAAGGAGACGAATTCTTCTCTTTCTCTATAAGAAAGGTTTTGCCACTCATAGTGATTTATCGAAAATTGAATCGAAGGCAGGAGTTTTATATCATCATTTGAGATTACTAAAGGGATTCATAGAAAAAGATGAAAAACATAGATATTTTCTAACAGAAAAAGGCAAAGAAGCAGTTAGAATACTACTCGAAAACTATTTTTATCTAGCAGATTCAGGATTGAGTAGAATCCTATTAAGACGTGAATTTGAAAAGACTACTAAACTTAAAATAGTATTCTCACTCTCTTTATTCTTCATAGCATTAATCATGCTTTCTCTTCGAAAGAAATATGCTGTCTTCTTGTTATTAATAGTCCCAATGGAATTAAATACCATAATTTGTATTCTCGTTTACTTATGCAGCTGGATCCTCTCAACACTGCTTGCAGTCTTTCTTGCAAAAATACTTTACGGAAAAAACACAAAAATTCATGAAATGTTATGGAGAACTGCATTTTCATTTATTTTTCTCATTTTGTTATTAATTCCACTAGAAGATTTACTTTCTCCTATATTGCAATTACTGGCTCAAGTATTACTTCTACTGTATTTTACTTCAGTCATATCAGTGACCCTTAAAATTTGGTTAAAACGAGCAGCAATAATCACTCTCCTAATTCATTATACAAGTCTTCTTATCTATGTAGTGACAATAATCTAACACTTCAAAATTAAGAATAACGTGCAATAGAGCATTACTATTTCGCTGATATGGTTTAGCTCTCATTAGCACAATGTTGCAAGATCTTCTTTCGCAACCAAAAGCGCTGAATCCTTTTCTTGCATCACTTCTTCAAATCCCTTCATGAAAAAACAAGGACCCACTAACCCAACCCAGGCACAAGCTGATATTCGCGCTCTGCGGCGCAATGCGTGCTTAGCCTCGGTGGGCCCTAAATAGAGATAATGTTTGTATGTGGGGTCGAAGACTACGGTTGCTCATATGGATGCTTTTGCACTTATTATAACCTGATGTTTCTTTATTTGTTTTGTGATTAAATTGGTCGTATAACTTCAAAAATTATTAAAACCTTACAATCAAGTTAGAAACAAAACGAAATCTTGTAAGAAACATACAAAAGTATCAACATGAGTGATACTTATAATTAAAAAATCTACTTTAGCAAAATTCTTTAAAAGATTTATGAAAAACACGGAAAGAATATTAAGAATTTTTAGATATATTTATCTTTGAATGAAATATGTCAGACAACATGAATAATTTAACCACAACG
>JAHKLH010000196.1 GCA_029856635.1 Candidatus Njordarchaeota archaeon | reverse complement strand
ATCTAAATATAATGTTAAGCATTGAATTATATTTAAGAGGCGCTACTTATGCCCTCTGATGTTCTTCTTGAACAAGTACAAAATGAAGCAATTCGTTGTGTCAATTGTGGGATGTGTAAGGCGATTTGCCCATTATTTCTAGCGTCTCGTGAAGACCTATATTCTGCACGTGGTATCGTCTTTTACGCATATTTATACTCAATAGGAAAGAGAGAAGTACTTCAAAAGCTTCTTGAATTAGTTCGAATGTGCATCATGTGCAGATGCTGTGAAGTTCGCTGTCCACCACGGATCAAAATTGTGGATAAAATTGTGCGGCCTCTTCGAAAATTAGCGTATCAAAAGCAGTAGTTTAAAAAATACCTTGTTAGGAATAGTATTCTCAATTTATGCCTGCTTTTCCTTGATTGCTTACAGTAAATTAGTAAAAATCTTGAAAAATTTATACTGTATTTATGATTAAAGATGTAGATTTAATGGAGGGAGGGATGATTATGAAACGAAGAATTCTAAAGAAGTTAGCTAAGAAACTGCTCACGATGCCGCGAGAATTAAAAGGCGATACATTGGATAAAGAAGAGATTAAAAAATGGGCTGAAATTGTAGCCAAGGTAGTCCCAGAATTGAAGAGTGATGATATTAAAGAGATTATAGATAAGATGGCGAATATGATTATTCCAAAAATAGAACCACTTATTCAAACTGGTGAGAAATAAGGTGATAAGTATGGCGCAGGATGCAACCTTACTAAGAAAGTTATTTGAGGAATTTAAGAGATGCTATGAAATGATTACCAAGAAGAATAGATTTGAGTTTGTTATTAAATTCATGAGAACTTTTGGTAGATTATTGCTTTATCTTAATAAAGATGAACAGCTTCAAATTATGAAAGAAGTATCTCAAATTATTTGGGATAAATTGCCAGAACGCGTAAAGAAATAAGTGACTTCCATGGGTATAAAAAATAGTACAAATGATGAGAAACCACATAATGAAATGCAGTTTGAAGACGATAGCAATGGCATTATTGCTTCGATTAAAAAGCTACTTTATGATAAGGATAAAAAAGCACGACTAGCTGGGGTTTGGGCATTAAGTCAGATTTTTTCTCAAACTGAAAAAATTCAAGATCTTTTTGATGTTCTTGCTAATGAATTATCTAGTCCAGATATACACATAAGAAATGCTGCTATTATGGTAATCTTACTTGCTGCAAGAACAAAAGAGAAAAGAGAAAAGATTCTAGATAGAGTCATACAAATAATTGCTCACGATAATGCATTGTTACGAAGAACAGGTACGATATTGATTATGATGCTCTATCGAGAAAGCGGACTTGAAGAGCATGTTATTGATAAGTTACTTGAGTTGATTAATGATCACAGAAGATATGTAAGAAATACTGCAATTACTACTTTGCTTTCATTTGCCGAAGAAAATGGTTTAGAAAAATTGGTGCTTAATAAATTGGTAATCACTTTTTGTAATACAGATAATGAAGAAATTCTGAAAACATTAAGTTTTGGAATAGTGCATCTCCTCGAGCAGATACGTGATGAAAATATCATAATGGAAACATTAAACAATTTAGTAAGCTCTTTAAGTTCTCCATCCTATGGTAAAGTATTGCAAACAATAATTCTTATAGCAATGCTAGTTGAAAAATTCAAACTAGAAAAACAGTTATTGCAACTACTTAAGAAGATTGTCATTGAGAAGAAACATGATTTAGGATTGCTCAGAGGTATCTCGTTATTGATTTCCTCGCAATTTAGAGGAAGAGGCTTATCTGATGTAGTGGAAATCGCAAAAATAATGATTACAAGTGAGGATAGAAGAATTCGCGAAGCCGGAGTAGCCATGTTATCTTCAGTTTTTCGCAAAAGTAATCATGAAGAAGAGGTACTTGATGCATTACTGGAAATCATAAGCACAACCTCTGATAGAAACATTAGAATTGGAGCTATTGTATGTCTAACCGAGATTTTCCGTAGTTCAGGGAAGGAATTAACACTTGCAAACGTTTTGTTAGATTTCATGAAAAATGGCGATGATGAAGTCAAAATTATATCTGCAGTAGCTATTGGGGAATTATTCAGAGAAAAGAAAGAGCGCGAAATACTTAGAAAAATTCTAAAACGCCTCATGGATTTCCTCCAAATAAGCGATCCAGTGCTTCATTACGCGTCATTATTAGCAATTAGCAATCTTTTGGAAGGAACAGGAGATACAAAATATCTCACAACATTAAGCAAAATGTTAAAATCTAATGATGAAAACCTACGTTATTTAACCGTTTTATCATTAGGTTTAATATTCAGACGTTGCCTAAGAAAAGAAGTTTTAGAATTACTATCACCGCTGGCTGACGATCCATGTTGGCTTGTCAGAGAAGCAATTGCATTTACTTTGAGTGAAGTCAATGATGAAAAAACACTGAAATACGCGAAGAAAATCTTAGAAAAATTAATGCATGATCTCGTTGAGAGTGTGAAAATTAGCGCAAAAATTGCACTTGCAAAAATTTATTACAATATTGGAAAGAAAAAAGAATTTGAGAAAATAATCGAGGAAATGCTTAAAAGCGATGATTGGAAAACTCGTGTGATGACACTACAAATACTTTCGAACATCTTTAATGATATAAATTTGATTATTCCATATTTGAAAAAATCAATTCTAGATAAGGAGCCACTTATTAAACTTACTGTAATAGGCATTATATCAAACCTTGTGGATAAAAAGATAAATGAGGAATTAATATCGATTCTTAAACAGTTAGTATATGACAAAGATTGGAGAATATCTCATGCTGCATTAATGACTTTAGCAGATATTCTAGTAAGGATTGAAAAAGAAGATGACCTTTGGGAGATTTTAGAAAAATGTGAAATATTAGATAAACATCTCGCACAAAACTTTGCAGAGGCCATTGCATATATGCTTACTCATAGCAACAAACCAGAAAATATTATCAAAAAAATGAAAGAAATGGCTTTCAGCAAGAATAAATCAAAACAACATATTATAACCATCATTATAACTATATTGATGAAAATAATTAGCAATCCCAAGATTGTTAATGACTTGAAATCAATTACTGACTACTTAAAACAAAACGCAGGATCGTATATTCGTCAATTTATTGAAACACTTCAAAAGGAGGATGAGACGCTTTTTACATAAATTCCAAGCAATATTCGATTAAAAATTGCATAAGAAGCAGAGCAATACTGTTTACGTATATAACAGCATTTTTTAAAAAAGATATAGCAATGATAAAGTATATTCTTTTACTAAAAAAATATTTAAATATAAAATGATAAATTAGTAGATATTAGTACAAAATACCGAGAAAACGAGGTTCCGAAGAAGAATCCCGCAGAAGAAAAACTCTTCAAGCCAAAAGAGGCAGCGAAGCTCTTAGGTGTTCATCCTTTAACTCTTTACCGTTGGGCGAAATCTGGAAAGATAAGGTACATTAGAACACCTACTGGGAGATACTTATATCCTCTGTCTGAGATTAATCGGATTCTCGGAGTAGCTCCTCGTGAAAATATCGGTATTATAT
>JAHKLH010000195.1 GCA_029856635.1 Candidatus Njordarchaeota archaeon | reverse complement strand
GCAAAGTATGTGGCAGTAACGGGAATACTCCTAAACGGAGAAACATTTTCAGTAAATAAGGTTACATCAATGCTCTTCTTTGCTTCTTGTTGTGGCTGTACTTCAATTCCCTTCGCTATCAGTTTATCAGCACTTCTCTCAAACCCTTCTGGTAAGGTTGTCGGTAGCTTAAATTGCTCTGGAATTCCTCTCTCGAAATCAACTTTGAAAGAAACAGATGAATTATTTTTAGCCACAAACGTCATCTTAAAAGGTATTTCGATTCCTTTGTAGGCAGTTATGACAGGTAAATCACTTGGAGTTTCAAATATCTCCTTAACTTCCACAGCAATTGGTGCCTCCTCCACTTCATACTCAATCTCATGTGGTTTTTCAGTATATTCAGAAACAACTGGAACTGATACTACTTTACTAAGTTTCGTTTTCTCGTAATTCCTCAAATGCAGTTCAAGATCATATATAGGTCCACCAGTTTTATTTACAATGATTATTTTCCCTGCAGTATTTACTGATTTGTATTTTCCATCATGACTAACTTTACCTGTTTGCAATTCTGAAATTATGAGGATTAAGCCCTCTTGCGTAGGAATTTCATTGAGTAGCTTTTCAACGTCCATACTACACCATCTTCTATATCTACTAAATATAAAAACTATTCACATTCTTAATTTGACAATACAAAACTTAGATAAACAAATACTACTTTCACAGTATTATCGTCATGAAATTAATACTTCCGGACTATCAAAAAGCTTAAAAAAGTTAGCCATTAAATATAGTTTGAAGAAAGGGCCCGTTGTGTAGCCAGGAGAGCACGGCGGCCTCCTAGATTTAGCGAGAAAGCCGCTTGTCGCGGGTTCAAATCCCGCCGGGCCCGCTACTAATTTAATAATCATTTAGATAAGTTCTTAGTGTTTTTAATTTATCTCATTGATTCAAGTCTATCAAGAACATGATAAAATGAAGTGGGTTTTTGTTAGGAAAATAAGCTTGCATTTATATTTGTATCAAAATAGAACCAAAAATGGTATTTTTGCAATTTCTATTGCCACTATGTGTTGTCTTGTGATTTCTCTTGCTTATTAAACCTTATCGTTTGAATTACTGCGAATTATTTTTAAGGATTTTTTCTTCTATTGCTAGTTTTGCGGATAGTTTATGAACCAAAGCATGGTTTATTTGGCTTTAAACTTTAACCGATTTTTCATTTATTTTCCAAGTAATTAAGCATATTCTAGTCTTTTTAGCATATTCTCCTGAATTAATTGGTTTTAAAAGTCGCACTTACCGTCGATTTCCTGATGACACTGAGGATGAACGCATCGTTGCACAAGACTTCCATAATAAAAGATTATGAAACAAATGAGAAAATCACCAAGACTTATTTGCAAAACTAGCGCTATTGTAAAAACTACTCATCATGATTTCAGACTTCCATAAATTCGTTTTCATATTTTCTTATGCGTGATTAATGATGCCTTGTGGTATCTATTCAAAGGACTTTGAGCTCCTGAACTTTGGTATTGATCATCCTCTTCAACCTTCACGATTTATTCGAGAACGTATTTATTTCAAAACTGTTTTTAATCTCAAAATCCTAGAACCAAAGCAATATCCCGAAGATTTGCTGAAGAAAGTGCACAGTGAAGAATACATTAAGCTTGTCAAGAAGTATGATCGTCGAGGATTTGGAGCACTTTCCCCAGACACTCCTGTTTTTCCGGGAATTTACAAATATGCTCTTGCATGTTGTTGGGCTACATTAACTGCATGTGATCTAGTAATAAAAGAAAAAGTTGTATATCAATTTGCCGGCGGATGGCACCATGCTAGGAGAGATTCTGATGGTGGTTTTTGTGTCTTTAATGATGCTGCACTTGCATTAGTGTATTTAAAAGAAAATGGTTTAAAACCCGCCTATGTTGATATTGATGCCCATGCTGGAGATGGCGTGATGTATATTCTTTATGAGGAACCTATTCTTAAAATCTCGATTCATCAAGATCCTCTCACACTTTACCCCGGTTGTGGTTTTATTGATGAATGGGGACGTGGGGAAGGTCTTGGATACATGATTAACATACCACTTCCGCCATATTCGGGAGATGAGCAATTGGCTCAAGTTTTTTCTGAAATAGTAATTCCCGCGTTGAAAGAATATAAGCCAGACGTGATTATTCTCCAGGCAGGAGTTGATGGTCATCGTTATGATCCTCTTACTGCACTTGAGTATTCAGCTTGGGGATATAAGTCAATTGCAGAAAAATTGAAAAAACTCAATGTTCCAATTGTATTACTAAGTGGCGGGGGATATCATCTGTATGTTCATGTGATTCATGGTGTGATTTTTGGCATATTAATAGATAAGTTAGAGAAAGTATGGGAAGATGCAATAAAGATCGATCCACAACCAATTGCTGGAAGAGAGAATGTTTCTAAAAAAGTTAAGGAATTAATTCGAGAACTAAAAGAAACACATCCATTTATTTCAACATTAAGCTAGATCTATTCCTATCTTTATACCCTCGTTTTCGATAATCTCTCCAGCGGGCTCTCCGAATTTCACTATTTCTGCCCTATGCATTGCTTTTAAATCTTTCTCAAAAGGTTTGAGTTCTAGTGGAAGATAAAGAACCTTTACCTTAGCCTTCAAACTTAAGCCTTTATTCTTCTTGAACTTCCAAATAGCAGAATTCACAGCGGTGATAATCTTCGTTAGTTTGAGATAGTTCTTATCTGGTTCCCTAACCTCGGGCCATAGTTCATTATGAACAGACTTACCATACAACTTTCGGTATATATAATCAGTCACGAAAGGTATGATTGGTGCTAACATTATCAAAATTGCTTTTAGAACAAAGTGTAAGGTCCACCATGCTGCTTTTTGTTCTTCTTCATTAAAACCAGCACCGTATGCACGATCCTTTGCCATTTCAATGTAATGATCAGCAAAGAACCAAACAAAATTCATCAATTCATTTGTTGCAAAGAATTCAAAATCATCGAAATACTCCGTTACACGTTTAATTAAAGAATATGTTTCAGCTATTATCCATTTATCAGATGCCATTAATTCTGGCTCCTTTTCTGGCTCTGGGAACATACTTATAAATCGAGCTATAGACCATAATTTCTGGATAAACTTTGCACAAGCCGCAACTCTTCTTTCATCAAACCTAATATCCTCAAGCAACATTGCTGCAGTAGCTCCAGCCAGTCTAAGAGCATCTGCACCGTATTTTTCAATAATTCCCTCTGGATAAACAACATTTCCCAGAGATTTAGACATCTTTCGCCCTTGTGCATCCATCACGAGTCCACTAATCCACACATGCTCGAATGCTGGTTTCTTAGTTAGCATGTATACTCTCAATAGAGTATAATACAACCACGTTCTAACAATTTCCTTACCTTGCGGTCTTAAACTAACAGGAATTCCAATCACTTTGAAGAGCTCCTTGTCACGCATCCAACCAGATATGAAGAGCGGAGAAATACTTGAATCCATCCAAGTATCTAGCGTCCTCTCCTCACCAACAAATTCAGTATGGCCACATTTCACACATTTTTCAAAAGGCGGT
>JAHKLH010000194.1 GCA_029856635.1 Candidatus Njordarchaeota archaeon | reverse complement strand
GAAATATCATACTCCTTCAGAACACGATCAGACGAAGAAAACTGAAGAAGCAAAGTAATGTCCTTCGGCAAACAAGCAGAGATATTGAATAAGAAGTAACGAACACCCCAATGAAGACCAAGACTATTAAGAGCAAATTTCAAACAAAGCCACTCACCAACTGTGGCTTGAGAAAAATGAAAAACAACATAACCAGAGAGCTTGTATGATCATTGATAATTAGTAGCGGGATCCTTATTTAATGAATGTTGATAGTAGGCTTACTTTAGAATAAAATCAAGAATTCTCTTTTTTATAAGGAAAAGAAGAATTCTAAATCCATCTCTTAGTGGGCGTAATTTTCGTTCTCCAATGCGCTTTCTATAGAAAACAGGAACTTCAATAACTCGTTTGCTTTTTTTCCATGCTTCAATTTTAATTTCAGAAGAGAACTCCATTCCCCAAGCTGTTAAACGCATTTTTCGCAAAAGTTTTCTCTTAAAAATCCACATCCCCGATTGTGTATCTCTAAACGGAAGCTTGAAGAGAAGAAAATGCAGAAGGAAAAACAACTTATTACCAAGAAGATTAAGCGGTGACCAAGCTCCTCTTTCAAATTTTATAAAACGGTTAGTGTTGACAAAATCATATCCACGCTCGATAAGTTTTATACACAAAGGAATTATATCTAAGGAATAAGTGTTATCTGCATCGCAAGTAACAATTATATCACCCCTCGCATATTTGAAACCAGTTAAGTATGCACGACCATATCCCCTCCGACGTTCAATAACGACTTTTGCACCATATTTTTTTGCGATTTCCACAGTACCGTCCGTTGAACCACCATCAACAACAATTATATCTACGCTATATCCCATGTATTCAAGTATTTTGTAAGGTATGGAATTCAAAACAAGACCTATTGTTTCTGCCTCATTCAGGGCGGGTATTATGAGGGAGATTTTTTTTCCTGGGAGAGCTTTCATTCTTCTTCCCATAATTTATTTTCAACTAAAACCATTCTAGGTTTATAAAAATCTTTAATTATAGATAATTGTCTCGAAAAATCCTGCGCAAAACAGTATTATATTTGTATTACTTTGTATTGTTTTGTATATGTGCTGGATGTTCACGAATAATTATTTATTAATTAGATTTAAATACAATCTTCAACTATTTAGGTCAATAAATAGTTGTAGGGACAGAATGCCTTTTGATTCTTTTTTTCTTTTTGTTTTCATAATGATTCTCAGACTTGAAGTGTGCAAGTTTGCGTTCAAGTAAATATAGAATAAACGATAGAAAAGCCCTTAAAATTCGACGTAATTCTTCCAGACCGTTTTTTCTTGCAATTTGTCTAAATATTGCTGTAATAAAAAATGGCGAGAAGTAATACATTTTAAGCGCTTTATCAATCCACCTTTCAATTTCCTCAGCAGATAAGGAGGGATATGATATTATGGCTCTCTGGTGCCCAAACTCATCAAGATACTCACTTAGATTTTCTGTTATAAGGTATCCCTTTCTTTTAAGCCATTCATAAAATTCAGTACCAGGAAATGGTGTCGCTATTGATATCTGAAGTACTTCTGGCCTGATTTTAAAAATGAACCTTATTGTTTGTGCAATAGTTTCTGGTGTTTCCTTAGGTAAGCCAAAAATAAAATCAGCATGAAGTAAAATTCCTGCCTTTCTTACATTATTTGCAAATTTTTCCATTTGCTTTAGACTTATTCCCTTTTTAATGGCATTGAGTATATGTTGGTTTGCAGATTCAAAACCTACAATGACAAGTCTGCAGCCTGCCCGTGACATTAGTTGAAGAGTTTCATAATCTAAATCTGCTCTAACTTGGCAACTCCAGGTTACATCTAATTTTTCTTGAATTAGTCTCAAACAAAATTTATGTAACCATTTTCTATTTACACCGAATGTATCATCCTCAAATACAACCTCTTTTACAAATGGTAATTCCGCTTTTATATAATACAGTTCCCTGATAACATTTTCGACGCTTCTAAGCCGCACTTTTCGACCCATGAAGGTTTGAGGCCACGCGCAAAATGTACATCGAAAAGGACACCCTCTGCCAGAGAAAATTTGAACTTCGGGATACAATGCGGAGCTTAGATAGTAATCATATATATTTAGATGACGTTTATAAACCCAGGTTACAAATGGAAGTGAATCAAGATCGTTTTGCGTGGAAAATGGTCTGTTTGGATTGTGTTTTATCTCTATGTGTGAATTAGAGCGTTGTTTATAAGAGATTCCCAAGACCTTTTTGAGGTTTTCTTGTTTTTCTAGAGTATATGCTAACTCGGAAAGTGTCCAGTCATACTCATATCTAGCTACGATATCTGCACCTAATTTAAGGATTTTATCGGCAAATTGACTCGTGGGCGGACCAACAACAACTGTTATTATGTCAGGAAACTCTTGCTTTATTTTGCGTACAATTAACATATCATTATGTAGACTGGTGAAACTTGTTTCAATCACCACCATATCTGGAGCAAACTTTTTGATATCTCTAAGTACTGAGTACAAAGATAAATTCTGTGCAGGTGCATCAACTAAACGTACATTATGTCCTTCTTTTTCCAAGAGTCCCGTAGCATAAGCTAACCATATTGGATAATAAATAGTTCCCCCTCGTGCGCGTTCTTGCCAGCGCATGCTTCTACTAAAACGTGGCACAAATGGCGGATTAAGCATGTAGATGCGCATTCCTAATATCCCCATTTTTAGTAAATTTACACAAGATTAGTGTTTATGAGTAAATTGTCTTATGAGGAGTCTAGCGACACTAGATAATGATAGCAGTTTGATGCTATTCTTGCATTTTCTTAATTTCGATATAATACGAAATGTTTGAAAGAATTTTCTCACGGTTTTTCTTTGATTAGTTTTTAATAGTTGAATTAATTGCCTAAGGAATACGTGAAAATATGTTAAGAAATTTTCTTTTTCAAACCAAGCATAATAACCTGATAACAATATGCCTGAAATTATGTAGCGTGTTAATGCTTTGAATAATAAATAAGAAGGTGATTCCACGCAAGATGTCATCAAAAGGGTTATTAATCTTGCCTTTTCATATGCTATCATATCGGTAAATTTTGAACGGACTTTCTCTCTAGTGGTACCAAGCATGTGATAAACTATAGCAGTTCTGATGCAAGCAATAAGAAAACCATATTTAAGTGCACGCAAACAAAATTCTGTGTCGTCGTTCCAAAAGAATATATCTTCGTTAAATAATCCCACAGTTTCTAGTACCTCCTTACGAATCATCATTGCACATCCTGTAGCGTAATGTAATGGAATTACCTTAGAATTTCTTGGAACATAGAACCATAAATAACCCCATCGGTGAAACTTTCTTGTTCGAATGAAGGTGATAGTTTTTTCATCGTGTGGTAAAAGGAGCACAGGAAAACCAAAGTTACTTATTAATAACCCCAAAGATTGAACTATATCTGGATACGACCAGAAACGAATTTCAGGTTGAACTATCCCAATTTTTTTACTTTTCTCCATAATTTTTATTATCTCATGTATGCAATTTTGAGATAAATAAACATCGTTATCAAGTAACATTACAT
>JAHKLH010000193.1 GCA_029856635.1 Candidatus Njordarchaeota archaeon | reverse complement strand
GGTATAAATAAAACTAAAGATACAAAGATACATAGCTATCTCAGCTTGTAAAGGTGGTAGTAATTAATGAGTGATGAAGAAAAAATAATGAAAATGATATCGCTAATAACTGGGGACAGAACCCGAGCTTCTATAGCGGTTACTTTAGATAAAAAACGTTCTGCATCATATAACGAACTCAAAAGAACAGTCGAACGTTTGGAGAGGAAAGAAATTTCGGATGGTAAATTCAATTGGCATTTAAAACAACTTGAGTTAAACCAAGTAATAATGAAGACCAATACTGGTTATGTTCTGACAAATGAAGGAAAAAACGCTGTATCAATTGTTCGAAAAGCATTCAAATATTATGATAAAAAGTAATTAATAGAGAGGAGAGAACATAACAATGACAAGTAAAAAAGCAGAAAGTAACAAAAAGAAAAGGAATAAGCAAGAATTTCCATGTCTCAAAGAAATTGATAAACTAACCACTCAGCTTGAGGCAAAAAGAGGTTCAACCATAATTCCATTGCTTTTTACAAAGTCAATAAGTCGTCCATTAGTTTCAGAAATTTATGATTTCCTCTTCAATGTAAAGAAACTAGAAAAATGCGAAAAGTTGGAAATTATTCTTCATTCCGGAGGGGGTGACATCGACGCCGCATATCATCTTGGAAAAATGTTGCGTAGTTTTGCATCAAAACAATTCAATGTTATCGTGCCACGTTTTGCAAAAAGCGCAGGCACTCTGCTTGCATGTGCTGGAGATGTCATAGTTATGGAAAGACCTTCAGAATTAGGTTCTTTGGAACCATTAATTGAAATGAGCACCGGTGAAGAATTTTCTCCTTTGTCAATCGATGAACTTATCGAATTTCTTGATAATATTGAGAAAAGATTAGGTGGAAGCAGTCGAATTCTCGAAATAATAGCTAATCGTCTTCCTATTATGCAAATAGGAGATTGCTTGAAATCAATTAAATATGCAGAACCACTTTTACGTGAACTGCTGATGAATGGTATGTTCAAGAATGATACATTCAAAGAGAAAAAAGTTGATAGAATATGTCGAAGACTTATATATGAATATCCTCTGAAAGGACATGGATATGTCATAGATATGTACGAAGCAAAAAAGATTGGACTTAAAATTGAGAACCCTCCAAGAGATCAATGGGAGATAATATGGAGAATCTTCCGCATCTTCGAAAAGGAGTTCTTACTTTAAAAATGTGGAGGAATGAAACTTTGGAAAAAAGGGAAAAAATTAGTGAGTTGATAGATCTTCTTGAGAAATATTTCAGTGAGAGCAATGAACTATTTGAATTTGAACTAAAAAAGATTCTAAAGGAACTTGATTTAGATGAAAGAACAAAGCTCAGAAAAGCTCTTTTGTTTCTTGAAAATAGTGGCAAAATTACTAGGGTTCCCGCATCATTGCCAATCGGTGACAAGGGATTAATTTTAACAGAGAAAATATCAAAGAGGCCTACTAAAGCTGTAGAGATTTTCAAAAAAGGAATAATTGCACAACAAGTCTAATGATCTTCTCTAAATATTCCCTTCTTTTTATTATTCATAATTAGCTAATACAAAGCAATTACTGAAAATTGATATAACTTCTTAGTCTTTGAATACTAGCATTAGGTCAAATATATTGAACGCAGAACACCAAGGGAGTGGAAAGAACTTAAAAACAGTTTAAGAACATATTCTCTCCGTTCTTTTTATTTTTAGAAGAATAATGAGCGAAGTGATAAACCCATCTCTCGACGGTGGAGTCTTTCACCTTCGACTTAAAAATCCTTAAAATCGTTTTAATTGTTCATTGACTTAGACTAAACTCAATTTATCCTTTATTATACCAAGTGGAATAGGTTATAAGGTAGTCTTCAATAACATTGGGATCTTGTTAAAGGCATAATGTGTGATTTTCTTCGATTTACCTTTCTTTTCTTCTTCTGAATCGAATTACCCTCCCTGTATCGTTATCTATTACCATTTCGTAGTTTATGATTAAATCGTCAATTTTTCTTGTCAAAACAATTATCCATCTATTTGATTTAAATTTGATATCATTAATGACAAATTCTTGAGAACCTAAAACCCCGAAGAGTTCTCTGATCACAGTTGATGCCAATTCTACTATGGCATCTAAAATTATTCGGTTAGAATGGGGATTAATTACCGAACGCTTTAACATAAAATTCAACTCACGTAATTGAAACGTCAAGAACCCTCAAACCTTTGTCAAATTTCATTGTAAAAGATTTTCTTTCCCCGCCCTTAACCGTGTAATCAAGAAAAGTTCCTTGTACTATTATCGATTCATCCCGATGCGAAACATTTACTATTTTTAAATTGTAGTGATAACCGTATATTCGGGTTATAACATCACTACATCGTTCTCTTAACCTTTCTACTTCGTAGGGTTCCATATTAACTACCTTCCATATTAACTACCTTGAATTTTAGATTATGCAATTAAAAAAGATTTGTGTCATGAACAAATCTAATACATAGAACTGCCAAATTATCCTTAAAGTGGAGGGAACTGTTTGACACAAAAGAAATGTATGATTTGCGGAAAAATAATAGCTGAGGGAGAAAAATGGACATCAACCTTACAAGGAGTCATGCATGTTGAATGTTTCAAGGTATGGAAAACTCAGGAATTCATAAAAAAGCTGCAAAAGAGCATTGATTTGCTTGAAAAGTCAAAGGAAGAATATGCAAATCGACTGATTTCTGTCTTTCACACTGAACGGCAAGAAATGAAGCTACATGAAATGGTTAAGAAAGAGGTTGTCAATATTTTACAAACTGCGAATTTCTTAACTAAGACCGAGGTTTGGTTAGTTGATAAGACACGGGAAGTTTATAGAGCTCCTTTGATTGATTACGTATTAGGAGGAAAATATCCAAGTTATCTCTCAAGACCTTATGGAGAGCTTCCAAGGATAGACCTTGTAGCGTTCTTAAATTATCTAAAATATAGAGAACCAAGTCTTCTTATTGCGATCGAGGTGTCAATTACCTCATTTGAAAAGGACGCGGAAAAACTAAAAAATGCGACAGTGTTTGATGCAAGAGTTCTTCTTACTCCACAAAAGACAGGGTATTTATACGATGTTTCTGTTACAAATCCTCGAAACTTCATTGACACTATCATCGAGACACTTTCCGAATTTCGTGGTAGAATTAAAGAATAGAACCTTTTTAATATTAATCCCTTTTATCTCGATACAACCTCCTTTCGTTCAGATAATATAGACATGAATGAGTGAGATGATGAACTCCAGCGTTGCCCGCTGGTAAAAAACAACATTAAAAATTGCCTATATCTCACCAATAGCTCCCATTCTTTCCTCGCTCATTGCAATGTGAAAATCACTAAAGCTTTTGCTCCGAATACTCCTTTTCTAAGATCTGTTTGACAAATTTGCGGACAATTCTGTTCAATTTCATCGGATGAATGTCAAGTTGCCTTGTTGATTTATTATTAACCGACCATTCCCATAGAATTTTTAAATCTTCATCCCTGATTGTTGCGGGGATTTGCTTAGGCCTTGTTAAGCTAAAATCTGCAATGTCATATGGATCAAAGGGGAT
>JAHKLH010000192.1 GCA_029856635.1 Candidatus Njordarchaeota archaeon | reverse complement strand
GTTGAGTTAATTAGAGAATCTGGAATTAAAAGATTAGTTGTAATTGGTGGTTCTGCTCTTGTTTTGCACAATATTAAACCTGCAACAGAATATGTTGATCTTTTTGTATGGAGTGAAGATGATTACGAGCTACTTAAACGTGTTCTGGAGAGAAAAGGATTTTTAGAGTTTTATCATGGTGATGTTTTAAGAAGATTCGGAAATATGTTTACAATTGACGTATTTGTTGGTGATTTAATCGAATTTATCTTCTCTGATTCAATGCGTAGAAGATGTAAAAAGATTCATTATCAGTCAATTGTTTTTGAAGTTATGAGTCCAACTGATGTAATTCTCTTAAAATCTGCAATTTTGTTGAAGGATAGAGTCTTCAAAGACATAAGTGATATTAAACGTGTAATAATGGCGGGGGTTGTTAAATGGGATGCATTAATAAAGGAGCTTTCATATCAAAAGAAAATAACATCACATTCTCCTAATTGGTTATCTCGCATAAAAATTTCATTAGAGAGAGCAGGAGCACCGAATTGGGTATTAAGGCAAATTGAGAAATTGGATCCTTAATAATACATCTTAAAATATGTTACATCTTTACCATTAATCACATTCTAAATGCAGAGGAGAATCCTATCTTTGGTAGTTTTGAAATTTCTATTTATGTAGCTGTTTTGCGGAATAAGATAAGTCGAGCATTAAATTTTTGGCTTTTAATTATTTGAAAACATAGCTTTCTCTTTCTATTTTCTTACATTCATTAAGTCTTTATCAAGGTTTTGTGCATGATTAAACTTGGGGATTCGGATGAATATCGAATCTATTCGGGAGAGAATCATTGGCTCTGGAATAATTGAGAGATATCGTATACATTACATAATACTTTTTGGATCTGTGGCACGGAATAAGGCTTGGAGATTTAGTGATATTGATATTGCTGTTAAGGGTGACTTCGACTTTGATGAATTCTTGGAATTGGTTGCTGATTTTGAGGATGTTTTGGGGGAGAATGTAAGTGTTGTTGATGTAAGATGTGATGATGTTGTACTCTTATACGAAGTATTTTCCCATGGGAAATTGATATATTGTAGGGACAAAACTGAATATCTTGAGGATAAGATGAGAGCTATAAAGCTTTTCATTGATTTTAAGCAAGTTTTGGATAAATTTTATGGGAGAATTTTAAATGCCGTCTCCAGGGCTTCTGAAAAGAATTGAGAGATTCTGGGAAGTAATCGAAAAGTTGAGAAAAATAGCTTCTCGCTCGGTAGAAGAAATAATTTCGAATTTCCTTCTTTATGATTCCGTGGAAAGAAATTTGCATATAGCACCTGAAATTTTGTTTGATGTTAGTCAGATAATTAAGGATTTAAGTACGCTCTAGACAATTCTGTATTTTTCATTCGAACTCTATAATAATTCCATGTTTGATGTCAACTTTGCAACCTTTCTCTTTCAGAACGATTACATTCTCGATTGTCAATCCTTTGATTATTTTCTCTAAGTTCTGACTTAAAACTTTCTCAAATTTTTTCCAATCGTGTTTTCGCGCAACAAAAATTATTCTCTTAACATGCGAATATCTGCAAGGCACATGTGATATGAAATCCTTATCCGCGGTTAAAATCGTAGCATTTTCCTCTGAAGCCAGTTTTAATAGAAAATCATTTGATGCAAAATGTGGAGCCCTTATAATTTCAAATCCTTTATCCTTGAGGAGTTTTTCTATTCTCCGAGATATCATGACGTCTAATAGGATTTTCATGAGCATTACCTTTGAAATGGAATTGACTCCGTGACTTTTCTTACGAATGGTTCTATTATACTTCTATATTTAATAAGTTTTTCCACGATTTCTCGAGTAAGAAATGGATACTCTGAAAGTATATCATTGATCGTATAGCCTAAATCCAGCATGTCATAAATGACAATGACTGGCAACCTCGTTCCTTTAACAACAGGAACACCAGCCATCCTATTCGGATCTATTTCGAAGCATTCTGCGGCATCAATCAATTTCTTTATCTCTCTTATATTCTCTTTGATTTTTTCAAGAATATCTCTGGAAAGAAATGAATACTCAGACAAAATTTCCTCAATGCTCATTCCGCTTTCTATCATATCAACTATAAAGCGAACCTCAAGTCGTGTGCCTTTAATTACTGGTCTCCCGCCGCATATGTCCGGGCGCATTTCTATGAATTCCATAGTAACCCCCTATATTCTCAATTGCGGAAATTAACATTAAGTAATACATGTTTTTAGACATTTCAAAGTAGGAATCCCAAAGTTTTTGGAATAAAGGATCGCAAGTAATTAGGATCAAATGCCACGAAGTTTCCCTGTTTCTTTGTTGATGTGATAGACTTCAAGTTGGTTATTAATTATTTTTGATTGTAGTCTTAAGCGTCAAATGAAGAAACATGGATTGAATTTCATTTGAAGATGTAAAGATCGGCGGTACATGTGCTCTTGTTGATCTTGTTATTGGAGGCCTAATAACGTTGAAAGAATGTCCCCTACTCCTTTCTTATCGTTAGAGACATAAAAGTATCAAGATAAATATTGTCGATGTAATTCCCCATGAAATTGCTGCTAAAAGACCCATTCCAGTTATCTCACAACGCCCATTGCTAATTAATATTGTGATTCCCCACATAGCGTTTATAGCTCCATGTAATGCAATTGCTGGAAGAATACTGTTAGTCTTAATGACAAGAAGTGTTGCTGGTATGCTAATCGTCATAAGTGTAAGTGTGAAAGCTAAAACAACGGTTAGTTTGTTGTAGTACTTAGCATTAGTTGGTATATTAAAGTTTAGTAAGATTATTGCGGATGCATGCCACAATCCCCACATGATACCAATGATAAGAGCAGACTCTATAATTCCTATGGATTTGAGTTGTGTTAATAGGTATCCTCTCCATCCAATTTCCTCGCCAAGACTAGCTAGTGCATTCATCGTTATAGAAGCTACATATGCAAGTAAAAACAATCCAACAATTCCTCCTGGTGGTTTAAGTGTTTTTAATTCAGAAATCTCGTGTGTTATTAATTTTAGTGCCTTAGCAATCAAATAGTATATTCCTAGTGTACCAATCACTATGAATGGAGTGAGAAGATAAATTATTAGTGTTTGCAAGGAAATTCGCATATAGTTTAGTATCACGGTTAGTGGATTCTTGCTCTCTATCAATAAGGTAACCGCCACAGCAAGTGTTGTTGTCCACATTCTTGTGATGCCCCAGACAATCGCCCCAGTCATATTTTTATTTTGTGGTACTTCGGTAATTGAAATGTAATAAGACACGGATCCAATTTTCGCATATGCTATAATGTCAACAATTAGCGCCGATGAATAGCTTATCAAAATAAAAACAATTATTTCTAATGGTATCAACATGAACACCTCTTGTTTCATATAGTTATCAGTCTATTCATCTGCAAAACGTTTATGCGACTGTTGATTAGTTTCTTTGCGTAGATATTTGATGGCACCAAAAATGACTATGAGAATCAGTGCAAGAATTGCTACTACGTTAACAATTACGGGAACTCTTATCATGAATGCATTATAGAGGTAGATTACGAGGTATACGTACCCTTGTAATAAT
>JAHKLH010000191.1 GCA_029856635.1 Candidatus Njordarchaeota archaeon | reverse complement strand
GAACAGCATAATTGAACAGATTTCATATCCAGTATTCTTTGTATCGTATAAAAAGGGAAATAACTGAGAAACTAACAATAGTTATTGATGAATTTCAAAGACTTCCAGAAGATTTTCTAGACTTCTTGCATGCAGTAAAACCTATTGCAAAAGCGAAAATGATACTCATTAGCTCAAGTCTGTATTTTGTGGAAAAAATCTTAGGAACTAAAAGTCCTCTACTTGGAATAGTAACACCATTTGAAATAGGGCTTATTAAATGCAGGGATGTGCTAAGCACACTTCTTAAAGACTTTGATGCTAAGACAGCATTAGTTTTGGCAACATTTATTAGAGACCCGTTTATAATGGAAAGCATCATATTAACGAGTAATCTTGAGAAATTCTTGACTGATACGATAACTGTGATAAAAAATGTGGTTCCTGCATTAATTGGTGAAATCTTCGGAGAAGAAGGTAAAAAACTAACCGCACGTTATGAAGCAATAATGAAGGCTATCGCTGCCGGAAATCATACTCCTGGTGAAGTAGCTAGTTATATTAGCGGTCAGCTTGGTGAACCACTAAAATCACAGGATGTTAAGAAGTACATGAGAAACCTTTCGAAAATGGGAATCTGTAAGAGAATCAAAATTTACCAGAAGAAGAAATACTTTTATCAAATAGAGTCACCTTTGATCGACCTCCATTATTATTTAGATGTAAAAATGGGATACACAGAGATGTATATTCCTTTGAATGTTCTCTTAGAAGAAGCCAAAAAAAGAATTCCACTTTACTATCAAGAATTCATAGTAGATCTCTTTGCGGAAATCCTAAATGCACGCATAGAAAAAAGGTTAAAGGATGAAATTGATGGAATTTATTTGGTTGATAGGAAGCCAATTGCAATAATTGAAGTAAAAATGGGAAAAATAAGCAGAGAAGACGTCAAGAAAATCATTGAAAAGGCAAGAGAATTAAATACAAGACCAATCATATTCGGAGATAACAAGATTTCCGAAGACAATGTAATAAGCATCACCCCTAACGATTTATCAACAATCTTGAGAAATCCAAACACACTCAAGAAAAAGCTCTACTAAAGTAGCTTAATAAGGATTACTACCAAAATTTTGATCATTTAATAACGCATTCTAATTATGCAATTACATATCTAGCATACAGCGAGCAATGATATCAATCAAGAGGATTACTTTTAATCGGTAATCAATAGGAGTGTTTTGATAGACATGATAATAGTAACGGAGATTCAAAATAGTATTCATTTAGATTCTGCTTTTTGAAAAGGTGGGCGTTTAATGTCAATGCATGACATATTTACAGAAATGCTAAAGCACTATCTAAAGATGCAAGGATTGAAATTTGTCAAATTGGAGGAAGAAATTCGTATTTTTATGCGCGGAAAACCTGATTTGAGCATCCTTATTGAGGATGCAAAAATTCTTGAAAACATTAGTGATGAAAGTTGGATATATATTATCAGGAAGTGTGCACAAGAAAATGCAAACATAGTTCTCATTGAAGTAAAAACCGAGAGAATAACAGGAATCCACATTTATCAAATATATAAGTATAAAATGAGCCTTATTCTGTCCGAAGAAAAATCACATCGAGAAATTTGTGCAGTTTTAATAGGCCCAGAAATAGGGGAAGAGGAAAATATACGGAGAACATTAGCATTAAAAACAGGACTCCAAATACACATTACTAAGGAGAAATTCTTCTACATCATTCAATTAAATAGCGTGCAAATTTATGCAATCCCCTTCGAATCATTAAATCCCAAAATTCTCGATAATGCATTACTTCTATTATTCTCAAAAGAAAAGAATAAGGCAATTAAAGCAGCAAAAGAACTATTAACGAAGATTCCAAGAACCAGTATTTTATATACACTAACGTTGTTTATAGTACCGGGGATCAAAATGCCAGAAAGAGAAATCCCACCAGAAAACATAGCAAAAGCCGTAGATCTTATCGGAATCGAACGATTCGCAAAAGCAATAGGGCCAGAAAGACTCGCAAAAGCAATAGACTCCATCGGAATCGAACGATTCGCAAAAGCAATAGGGCCAGAAAGACTCGCAAAAATGTTAGACTTTGTGGATACTAAACAATTTGTGAGAATGCTTGGCCCAGAAAAATTTGCAAGATTGCTTGCATCAATATCTGAGAGAGAGCTTATTGAAATATTAAGGCGCTTGCCTGAGGAAAAGAAAAAATTGATTACAAAAATCATTGCTAATTCTTAATAAGGTTTAAGCAATTTCATGCTGAAAACAAGGAGAATAGTTATCTCTTTGTAAGTAACTGTTAGCTGTCATAGGGTTTAGATTTTTAGATTTCTTGGGGATTTTGGACGCTTCAATAATTCTCACAAATAAAATGTATTTAATCAAAATGCGATCATTTGGTTAATATAGAGCAGAATGCGAAAAATTTAGAAATTACAACCGAATACAAATAACTTGTTACGTGAACCGCATTGGATCTAGTGTTATAAATAAATGTCAAGAATGGAAATCGGTTCTTTATTTAAGTTCTCTGTAAAGTTCTTTTAGGGAGCGTCATGATAGCACGACTTAAGTTGCTTCAGAAGAAACTTAGAAGGCTTGTGAAAGTAATTCCGGTTTCGCATCCGATTGACATAGGAAGATTCACGGTTCGTGTGCTTTATGAGATACTACCAAGGGTAAAGAAAGAACTGGGGATTGATTTTGACGCTCTCACAATTTACCCAGGACCGCAGCCAAGAGAAAGCGGTGATATAGAATTATACAAGGACGGAAAATTAGTAGAAAAAATCAGCGTGAAAACAGATACAATTGGCAACTTTGAAAGAAAAGTGGATGAAATCTGGTTCGATTTAGAAAAAGGAAAAAGCGGATTAATAGTAACATTTATGGAGTTTAAGAAAAAAGAGGAAAGCACCGTGAAAATGGTGCTAATTTATATAAACAAGGAAATAGCAAGAATAGCAACAAAACATGAGGTAAAAATAGAAATACACGAAAGAATAAAAGAAAAGAAGAAAAAAGAAAAATATGACGCAATAATACCAATAGCAGCATCGGACGCAATATTATTCGAATATCTCACAATAAGCATAGAAGCTGGGAAAAAAGCAGATAAGGCAATGAAATACGCTAAGGAGGCAATGAAATATGCGAAGTCTGCAGATGAAAAAGCAGAAAAGGCGATGAAATATGCTGAAGAAGCAATGAAATACGCTAAGAAAGCATTTGAAATATCTCAAGAAATATTAGAGATTATAAAAAAGTTGAAGAAGAAATAATGACGATTGTTTTTTATGCGATTTTATGCTATTCTATGAAATTTCATTGTTCTAATACTACCCTGAAATAGGGGGGAGCTCATTTCATGAAAAATGAGAAAAATCACGAGTAACTAAATGATTCCTTACATGACTTCCAAGCATGCGAAGGAGAAATTCCTAGCTGATAGAGAGACTATCAAAAGAGAACTCGGAATTAAAGCGTTTCCATCACAAGTCTCTTAACATATAGATTTCCAAGTGACGTTCTTCATTTTTAAAAGTGTTTTTATAACATTCCCTAATGATTATGTTTGCATATCCTATAAATT
>JAHKLH010000190.1 GCA_029856635.1 Candidatus Njordarchaeota archaeon | reverse complement strand
GTCTTATAATTTTAGTTGAAAAATATTTTTCATCTAATCTTTTAGAAGGTTAATACATTACAGAAAAACTATTTTTTGTTTTTTGAGAGTGAGCCTGAATGTCACATGAAGAAGTAAGAATTGGAGTATATATTTGCCACTGTGGGAAAAACATTGCTGGCGCGGTGGATGTTAAAGAAGTAAGGAAATTCGCTTCTCAATTACCTGGTGTTGTAATTGCAAGAGATTACATGTTCATGTGCTCATCTGCGGGACAAGAACTTATCGCACAAGACATAAAAAGATATAAGCTAAATCGGGTTGTTGTTGCTGCCTGTTCACCTAGAATGCATGAGCCAACGTTTATGGCTGTTCTTCAAAAAGCGGGACTAAACCCATTTCTCCTTGAAATGGTTAACATTAGAGAACAATGCTCTTGGCCGCATTGGGATGAGCCAGAAAAAGCTACAGAAAAAGCAAAGATTTTAATAAAGATGGCTGTAGAGCGAGCGAAAAAACTTGAACCAATTCAAATCAAGAAAACAAAGGTTACTAAGGCTGTCTTAGTTATTGGTGGAGGAATTGCTGGAATTACTGCTGCTCTTGAGTGTGCTAAATTAGGATTAAAGGTATACTTAGTAGAAAAGAAGCCAACAATTGGTGGGAAAATGGCATTATTTGACAAGACATTTCCCACAATGGATTGTTCCGCATGTATTTTAACTCCAAAGATGGTTGAAGTTACACGAAGTCCAAACATTGAATTGATAACTAATGCTGAAGTGGTTGATGTTGATGGTGTTCCTGGAAACTTCAGAGTTAAAATTATTAAACATGCACGATATGTTGATGAGAAAAAGTGCATTGGATGTGGAGCATGTACTCGCGTTTGTCCGGTTGAAGTTCCAAACGAATATGATCTAAAATTAGGAAAAAGAAAAGCTATTTACATACCATTCCCATATGCAGTCCCTAAAGTAGCAGTAATAGACCCAAATGCTTGCCTTAGATTCAAAGGTGAAGACTGCGATAAATGCGCCAAGATATGTCCAGCAAAAGCTGTAGACTTTAACATGAAAGATGAAGAAATCGAAGTAAATGTTGGAGCAATAATAGTGGCCATTGGTGCTGAATTATTTGAGCCTTATGATGTATGGGAATACAAGTATGGAGTATATAAGGACGTGATTACAAACTTACAATTTGAAAGATTAAGCAATGCCGCTGGACCAACAGGAGGAAGGATCGTCAGACCATCCAATGGAAAAGAACCAAAAAGAATTGCATTCATACAATGTGTTGGATCCAGAGATGCAAGATTTCGCGAAAACTGTTGTGTTGTTGGATGCATGATATCACTTAAGCATGCAATAATAGCAAAAGAGAAACTAAAAGATTGTGAAGTCTTCATTTTCGCTCCAGAGATTAGAGCTTCTGGAAAAGGATATGAAGAATTCTTCAAGAGAGCCAGAGAACTCGAAGTCAAAATAATAAAGGCATTCCCATCTGAAGTTAGAAAAGAAGAAGACCAACTAGTGATATACTTCTATGACCCAATTCTAGACAACCTATTTAAACTATCCGTTGACTTGGTAGTTCTTGCGGTCCCATTAATTCCATCCAAAGATTTAGAGAAAATAGCTAAAATCCTAAAGATTCCAAGAAGCCCCGATGGATTCCTACTTGAAGCTCATCCAAAATTAAGACCCGTAGAAACACCAACACCTGGAATTTATATCTGTGGAACAGCACACGGTCCAAAAGACATTCCAAGCACTGTTGCGCAAGCTGCAGCGGCAGCATCAGAAGCAGCATCAATGTTATTAAAAGGTGAAATCGAATTAAACCCATACGTTGCTGTTATAGATGAGGAATTGTGCAACGGTTGCCGCGTTTGTGAGTCAATATGTCCGTACAACGCCATTGAAATTGTAGAAAAAGAAGGAAAACTAAGAGCAAGAGTAATCGAAGAAAAATGCCAGGGATGTGGTGCGTGCTCAGCTTCATGTCCCGCAAACGCAATAAGAATTAAGCACTTCAAAGATGAACAGATTATACCCGCAATCAAAGCAGCGCTTATTTAAATCCTCTTACTAAACTATCAATGCTCTACTTTTTCATTGACATAAAAAAGGAAAACGAAGAATTCCTTTATTTCACAAAGTAGGTTTGTTAAATATTAATTAAGACATAAATTAGCATTAAAATAGGATTGAAATCAAAAATCAAATGTAATGTTAGGAATATTGCTTATACTCTACGACCTCTTCTTCCGCCAGGCTTACGAATTGAATCATGCGGAATTGGAGTTACATCTTCTATAGAGATTATTCTAAGTCCTGCTCTAACTAGCGCTTTAATTGCTGCTGCTGCAGCACGATTATTTGGTCGCGGTGATCTATTTCCACCACGTCCTCTAACTCGTACAATTACTCGTGACATTCCTGCTGCTCTTGCTTCACTACCTGCCGCAAAACCAACTTGAAAAGCGACGTATGGTGTGGGTTTGTTACAGTCTCTGTCTGCAAACATACCACCAGACTTTTTAGCAACTGTTTCAGCTCCTGTGGCGTCAGTAATTGTCATAATTGTATTGTTCTTTGTTGCCAATATGTGCACGATTCCTACCTTAAGTGGGTCGTATGGTAATCCTTTCTCGGGCATGTCTCCTCCCCAGTGTATCATACAATATGATGTGAAAACTCAATATAAAAATTCTATTCATCATACACTGTACTGATACACTACACTTATATGTACATAACCTCTTTAATATCATAAGAAATTCTTTTCGAGTTTTTCACAAATATTATGTTATGTAAAATTATTATTGAGAAGAAATCTGCTTACATCAGTAACTTCTGCACCTACATGGTGATTATATGCTAATTATGGCATACTTTGTAAAAAGTATAGTGATTCCTTTTTGCATGTTTATCCTTTTTGTCTTCAGTGTTTCTATTGTGTACTATAAGTTAACTAAAAAGATAAAGGATGCCGTGATTTTATGGATTTTTTGCTGGATTTTTTACATTACTTACATGTATTCAGATCTAATGCTTATTGCAACAATTCTGTGGGCAGTATTACTCGCTATGATCTTCCCCGAGAGACAGGACTTAATTAGAATTTTCATACCACTTATTAGCATCATTTCTAGTATTTTTGCAATCTTATTAACACACTCTGCAATGGAATATGCAATATATGAGCATGAGTACTTGTTCTTTGACTCAATTCTCCCTCCCTTTCCAGAAGAATATCTCTACAGAAGATTATTCGTAAACTATCTCATTTTCGTAATTATTTCCGCGTTTGTGATCTTCCCAGTGCTATTTAGACAATTTTCTTTAAAATTAAATAAGCATAAAACACTAGTATTCGTAATTTTAGTAATAATAACACCAATATTTGTACTCAAAGCAATTGACAGGTATCTTTATCCACCAATAACAAATACAAGGGATCTACTTCAAGTTGATTTTACAACCTTGTGCGATTTTGAAGATTTTTGCCATGAATTTTTGCGGAAAGAGTATGATCTTTGGTTTTTTGACTTCGCTAAATTTACCTTTGTCCCTAGCAAATGGTTTATTGTTTATTCGTTAGTAACAAGAGACATTTATTTGTATGCCACCGCTAGAATGTATTTTGCAGTTTTTGAATCATCAAAATTAAAAGTTCTTTGTATCGGC
>JAHKLH010000019.1 GCA_029856635.1 Candidatus Njordarchaeota archaeon | reverse complement strand
TTTAAATACAATGCTTGCATTTGAAAAAATCTTCTTAGTTGGAGCTCTAAATCACTTAATTCAGAGTTAAGATGGATTTCAAAAATCTTATTGGTTAGTACTCCCGCATAACTGCAAATGTCCGCTATTCTCACGAGAATTTCTCGATAAACACGATTTTTGGCTTTTTTCTTCGAATGAAATCTTCCAGCAAACATTTTAAGTCTTCTTTGGAAATCGGCCTCAATACATCCTACAAAAATATTTTCTCTTTCTAATATTACGTTAAGACTGTTGATTATCATTCTTTTTTCACTTTTCTTTATTGCAGACATATGAATATGAGAGCGTTTAATTAGTGACGTTAATTCAGAATAGATGCGGCTCAATATGGAAATTTCTCCTAAAATGATGCCAAAAATCTGAAATTTCCACTTGTATCTATTCCAAGTATTAATGACATGGTTTTCATCTCAAAATCAATGAAACGAGCTAGTAAATCTTGTTTTACTAATGAAAAATGTATCATAATATGTTCTTCTCACAAGCCGCTGTATTGTCCTTTTTAAGACAGTTAATTACAAATTTTTAGATTCAGTTGATGTTAGAAGTCATATAGTTTGATATTCGTGCAATTACTTGATTTTTAAGAAAGGAGATATCTTAAATTCAGGTGTTGGTGATTTAATGGAGTTAAGTAAAAATGCATTACTCAAAGCAGCTCGTGTATTTGTTCAAAGACTTAAAGAGGCCGGAGTTAAGGTTAAGAGTATCATTATTGGTGGTAGTGTTCTTCGTGATGATTTTGCTCCAGGTTTTAGTGATATTGATGTGTACGTGTTTATTAGTCATTCTGAAATTGATTCTAACTTCTTCATCAACCTTAGAAGAGTCCTCGAGGATATTAAAAAGGAGTTTAGAGTTAATCTACGTCCAGATGTTTTCTTTGTTAAGGATCTGCCAGTTTTACTTAATCGTAGGGTTGGTGTTAATGATCTCGTTGAGAAGCGCTTAGTGATTTTTGGAAAAAATATCCTTAATGGTGTTAACCATGGTGATTTAGTTAGTGTTGCTAGGAGAACAACTGCTTTTAATGAAGAGATTATTAGACGTATGCTTTATCTATCGCCGCTTGACAAGAATTTTCTCAAGAGGGCAATTAAAATATGTATTTCTATTGCAAAAGTTTGTTTGTTCTTCAAGGGTAAAATATCTGCTTGATAAGAGAGATATAATAAGAGAATTTAAGTGGGCTTTTCTGGAATTTTCCAAGCATTTTTCTACGTTGGATAAAGCATACGAGCTTAGGTGAAGTTTTCCTCATTATGTATGAATGAAAGGGAGATACGAGATTTTATATTAAGAGTTTATGAGTTTCTGAAGGATGTTAAATTGTATTTTCGAGTTAACCAAGTGTTATAAAAAGATTTTTTGAGAGATCATGATTTTTAATAATTATTTGACATTGGTGTAAAATGAGTGATTATTTTTAGCTTTTAAAGGAGATAATGATGAAATCATCAAGAAATGCGAAATATCGAGTAATGCTCACAGGAGCGGGAGGTCCTGCAGGCTGGAATACGCTCAAATCTTGGAGAATTGCACCAGAAAAAATTTACGCTGTTGCCACAGATTGTAATTTGTATCATCTTGAGCTAATTGATGAGGAAGCGGATAAATGGTATCTTGTTCCTAAATGTACTGAACTAAACTACATAGACATATTAAACGAAATAATTGAAAGAGAAGACATCTACCTAGTTCAACCGCAACCAGACATTGAAGTGCGAGTTATTTCAGAGAATCGTGAGAAAATTAATGCTTCTGTTTTTTTACCGAGTAGGCACGCTATTCGAATTGCGCAAGATAAGGAAAAAACAGCAGAAGTATTAAGGAAAAAAGGAGTACCTATTGCTAGGACAATAAAAATAAGAAGGAATCATGTAGAGGAAGACATTAAAAAAGCCTTTGAAGAATTTGGATCGCCAATTTGGATTCGAGCAACTAGGGGGGCTGGTGGTCGTGGATCGACACCAGCATATAATGTTGAAACAGCATTGCATTGGATAAAATATTGGTGGTCTCGAGGTGTTAATTGGGAATTTATTGCTCAAGAATATTTACCTGGAAGAAATCTCGCATGGATGAGTGTGTGGAAGGATGGAGAACTAGTAGTATCTCAAGCGCGGGAAAGGTTAGAATACATCTACCCGCATTTGTCGCCGTCGGGAATAACTGGCACTCCCGCCGTAGCTAGAACAATACATGATGACAAAGTTAATGAAATTGCAACGGAAGCAGTATTAGCTATAGATCCAAACCCAAATGGTGTTTATTCTGTGGATCTCAAAGAAAACAAGGATGGCGTACCTTGCGTAACTGAAATTAACGCTGGTCGGTTCTTTACTACATCATACTTCTTCTCATATGCGGGTATGAAGCTTGGAATTTGGTATGCAAACATGCCTTACGTTTTAGTGAAACTAGCCTATAAGGAATCAATACCTAGAAATATTCCGAAATACAATATACTCCCCGCGGGTCTCTATTGGATTAGACATATAGATACTGGACAACATTTAGTAATCGAAGGAAAATGGAGAGCAATTAGGATTTATAAGAAACTAAGCAGATAACCATACACAAAAATTAATAAAATTAATATTTACGAATGAATGTTTGTGATGATTAAATATATGATACGAAGAGCAATGTTGTAATATTAAATCTATGAGTCTTCATTTTTGTTTCAGTGATTAGAATGAATCAAATTAGAAAAATTCTAGTGACGGGTGGTGCTGGATTTATTGGATCGTTCATCTCAGAAATTCTAGCAAAACATGGATATGAAATCATAATATATGATAATTTATCAACTGGATCCATTGATAACATTAGGGAACTTCTCAAAATGGAGAATGTTAAATTCGTTAAAGGTGACATTCTTGACATGCAGAAGTTATTGGATATTTCAAAGGGCGTTGACGTTATTATACACCAAGCAGCACAATTAGAGATCTCAACTGCTATAAATAAACCTTTATTTGATTTAAAAGTAAATGTAGAGGGCACCTTAAATCTGCTTGAAATAGCCGTAAAACATGGTATAAAAAGATTTATTTTTGCATCATCTGCTGCAGTATATGGTGAACCTATATATGTTCCACAAGATGAGGATCATCCAAAGAATCCAAAGTGGCCGTATGGTGCGAGTAAGTTAGCATGCGAATATTATTTAAAAGTTTACTATAATCTTTATGGTATCAGGTCCGTTTCATTGCGATATGGAATTGTATATGGACCCCGTGAATGGTTTGGTAGAGTCTTAACAATATTTATCAGAAGAATATTCATTGAGAATCTTCCTCCAGTTATTTTTGGGGATGGAAAAAACACACGGGATTTTGTTTATGTAGAAGATGTAGCTAGAGCTTGCCAAATAATATTGGAACAAGATGATTATGAATGTGAAGTTTACAATGTTTCTTCTGGGGAAGAAGTAAGCATAATTAATTTAGCTAGGATGCTAATAGATATTTCTGGAAAGGATATTGAACTAATGTTTGAAGATGTCCCAGAGGGAGGATATTCTAAAATTACTGGAAGATGGAGAATTAAAAATGAGTTAAAAAGAATGTGGATGGATATCAAAAGAATAAGAAACAAATATGGATGGAAACCACTAGTAAATTTGCGAGAAGGTGTTATGAGAGAAATAGAATGGATTCTTAAAAATCCTGATCGCTGGAAGTCCCCCCCACGTGTTTAATCAAGCCTTTAATTTTTTAGCAAATTAATGATTAAGTAAATGTTTTCACGAAGGTGATCACAATGAAAATTTGGATTGATGCACAAGATCCAAAGTCTGTGATTTTTCTAAATAAGGTTGCTGAAAAATTAAGGCAAAAAGGAGCTAAAATCCTCTTTACAACACGTGCTTTTAGGGAAAATTTAAAACTTCTGGAAATTTGGAATATTCGAGCTAGAATTATTGGACATTATGGAATAACTTTAAAGGAAAAGCTAATTGCTAGCACGACAAGAATTCTTGGATTGATTCCAATTGTGGAAGAATTCAAACCAGATGGAGCAATATCTTTCTCAAGCCCAGAGTGTGCAAGAGTAGCATATGGGTTAGCGATTCCACATTTTTGTGCAAATGATTCACCTCATACTGAAGCATCTCCAAAGTTAACTATACCACTTTCTCAATGTCTTTTTACACCTTGGGTAATCCCAAAACATGCATGGGTGAAATATGGAATAGATGAAGATAGAATATTTCAATATAGAGCTCTTGATGTCGTAGCATGGTTAAAAGATTTTAAGCCACGAAAAAATGTTCTAAACGAGTTAAATTTAAGCCTGGATAAACCAATAATTGTTGTAAGAGCATTAGAAATTTTTGCAACCTATGTTATGGGTCGCGTAAAAGATCCAACGGGTACAATTGTGAAAAATCTTATCAGGGAACTAGGTAATGATGTACAAATCGTAGTAATTCCTAGATATGAAGCTCAACTCGAAAAGTTAAAAAGTGAGCTTCAATATAAAAACGTAATAATTACTGAAAAACCCATTGACGCAACGAGTCTATTGAGCTATGCGGATGTTCTTATATGTGGTGGGGGTACAATGGCACAAGAAGCGGCATTACTTGGAACTCCAGTAATATCTATTTTTCCAATTCCATACAAGATGTATTGCCTTGAATATCTATTAGAGCGCAGATTTCTTTTCAAACCTAAAAGAATAGAGGATGTCCCTAAACTTACACATGAATTACTTACTAATAATGACCTTAAAGAAGATTATCGGGAAAGAGCAAAAAAGGAATTAGAAAGTATGGAAAATCCCGCAGAATATATCGCAAGTAAAGTGATAGAGTTATTACATGCGTCGTATGACACACGAAAAAGAGCATAAGTTCTAAAAGAATACTTCTAGATGCTAAGAAGAGAACAAAAGGGAAAGAGTAGATATCAACACATGATTCTACAAACTTGTGAAGTTTATCATATCCGTAGAAATAATATTCATGTGGTCACAGTAGAAAAACGAGCAGTCTATCTTATGAAAACGTAAGATTTTGAAAAGTAGAAATAAGAGCTATGATTACAAGATTTCAACATTTTTTGTTATAAGATACTGATGATTTTACATTAATTAAGTGCTAGTTTTGCAAATAAATTTGAAGGATTCCGTGGTATTTGATATCTTCCCACCAGAAATGATTATTCGCGGGTGACTCTTAGTGAGTCGTTGTTAGTTTAATTACTCAAGGTTTCCTACATACGACACTTTCAGACAATGATCAACAAGGAGATTTAGTATGACATTGTTAATATGATTTAGAAATAAAATAAATGATCTATTCAGATATACCTGATTTTTCCAAAAAATTCAAGCAGCGCTTTAGTAATGCGGTTTTCAGTATTTAATTTGTATAAACGAAGTTTTCCAGAATGAATTTTCTTTATAATTCCGAGTCTTTCTAGTTCTCTTATTCTCTCAAGAGTCACACTAAGTGATACTTTTGCTTTTTTCGCTAACTGAGAAATCGTAAAAAACTGATCAGGATTTTCTAGTAAGCAATCAAGTAATCTTGCGACAGTTTGATTTCTAAATAAATCGCTGAGTTTCATTTTTATCAAACTAATATAAAAAGAAAAGAAGACTTAAATGTGAATTAAAGTCGAGAGAAAACCACTAAGAATGCTTTCCCAGTGCGTCATTATGGGCGTACGTTTGTAATTTTCGCGTTTAAATTGCAACAAACTCTTTGTATTAGATTGAGAAATAGCAAAGGGAGGAAATAAATGGACAAAAAACTTGTTTTGAAACTGGGGGGTTCTGTACTTTTTGAAGATCTCAGTGCTAAGCGACTGATAAATTATGCACGTGTAATTGCTGGTATAATTAAAACACATAATATCAAACTTGCAATAGTTATTGGCGGTGGAAAAGTAGCGAAGAAATATTGCGAAATCGCAAGAGAACTAAGAGCAGATAATGTGACTATAGATGAAATTGGAATCTTACTAACTCATGTAAATGCAGAACTATTTCGATTAGCACTGATGCAAGCAAACATTAATGTTCCTCCGCGCATTGCAAAAACGATCTCGGAAACAATAGACCAATTGCAATGTTTTAACATAGCGATTTCTGGGGGATTCTTTCCAGGCCAATCTACTTCTGCATGTGCTGCACTAATTGCAGAGAAAATACGAGCAGATTATTTGTTATTTGGTACAAATGTAAAAGGTGTTTATTCAGGCGATCCCTACAAAACAAAATCAGCAAGAAAAATAGATAAGATAACAGTAAAGGAATTAATGAAAATACTACTCAAAGAATCGTCTGCTGCAGGAAGGTATCCGCTTCTTGACTTTGTAACATTAAAAATACTTGAAAGAGCGAAAATACCTGCACTAATTTTTGATGCAACGAATCCAGAGAACGTCAAAAGAGCGATCAAAGGAGTTCTTAGTAAAGATGAAGAATTGATTCTTGAAATTGGTTCAATAATAAAATCTGGCGTGGGAGCTGTAACATGAAATAATATAATGAGTGCAGACAAAATAATAAATAGGGAGAATTTAGTGAAACAATATTCATAAAAAATTCTTATTAGGAATGTGAAAGGGATGTTTTGAATGATTCGAGGGATTGCAATATTCGACGCATATGGGCGAAGAATATGGCCTGAAGAGGGATTTTTAAGTTTTGCTGCATACGATATAAACCTAGATATACTCTCGAAAATGGTTCTAGAGATCCGAGAGCACTTACCTAAACGCTTTGAGCATATTGAAATAGGAAGATATCGGGCTTCATTTCTCCTTAATCCAGAATACATAATAGTCACGTTAAATGATAGAGTTAATGAAATTCCAGAAATTGAAACATATATGACAGAATTTGAGAAAGCATTTTTAGAAATGACTGGTGAAGAGATTCAAAAGATTCAGAATCCCGATGATGGACGTAAATTACAGAAAATAGCGGAAGATTTACTCAAGTATGTTCCAGTTAAAATATGTTATGTGGGTGGTGGAGGCGTTGGTAAAACCACAATCGTAAAATTACTAGCAGAAGGTAGAATAATAACTCGTTATGTGCCAACGATATTTGCAGATGTTAGAGAACTAGAAGGAAGACTTGGTCCATTTCACATTACATTGTTCACTGTTGCTGGTCAGCCCCAGTATCGTAAAAGCTGGGACGTGGTAAGTAAAGCTACTGATATTGTCATGATCGTATTAGATTCCACGCCAGCAAACTTAAGAGAGACGAAAGAGGTAATTTTACCCCTTATCTTCGAAATGCTACCATATTCAAGGTATGTGGCAATAGCTAACAAGCAAGATTTACCAGGTGCATTGCCTCCAAGAGTCATTGAGGAGGAATTAGGATTACCGACATATGGTCTAGTAGCAATACGAGAGGATTCCCGTGATCGCATGATTGACATACTAACTCGAGTAATTACTAGAACACCCTAGATTCACTTTTGAAATTCAGAAATAGTTTGACTATAGTTTTTGGGGTTGAAGATGACTAATGAGTTTCTTTCGCTTGATGAGCTAACTGATAAGCATGGTGAATTTTTGGTTAAATTAGCTAGAATGAGCGTAGAAGAATGGGTTAATTTTGGTCGGCGTATTCCAACGCCAAGCAATGCACCGAAGGTCTTATACAAAAAAGCAGGAGCTTTTGTAACTCTGAATATCCGGTTAAATGAACATGAAGAACTGCGTGGGTGCATAGGAACATTATATCCAGTTCAGCCATTAATTGATACTGTCATAGATCGTGCAATTGATGCGGCAACGAATGATCCCCGGTTTCCACCTGTTTCTCCTGATGAATTGAATAAAATAATTGTTGAAGTAAGTGTTTTATCTCCTCCTAAACTTGTTCAAGTTAATAATCCAGAAGAATATTTAGAAAAAATTGTAATTGGTCGCGATGGATTAATAATCGAATGGAAGGGATTTGCAGGCACACTTCTTCCTCAAGTTCCCGTCGAATTTGGATGGAATGTAGAGGAATTTCTGCAAAATTTATGTATGAAAGCAGGATTGCCGCCAAACTGGTGGCGTCGGAAAGATGTTAAAATTTATGCTTATCAAGCAAGAATCTGGAAGGAAGAAACTCCAAAAGGAAAAGTGAAACGTGTTGAACTTAAACCAAAGAGAGATTAAATTAAAGCGCGTAATTTTTATTCTTGCAGATGCATCATTAGAATTGGCTCCAGAATGGATAATTAAAGGACTTAAAGTAAAAAGAAGAATCCTTGATGTTTTTTGGTTTAAAGACAAAATATTAAAAATGCCTGATAATGAAAAGAGAGGTCGTCCAGACATTGTTCATAGGGCATTACTTCTTCTTCAAGATTCTTTGCTTAATAAACGTGGTTATCTTCGCGTTTACATTCATACTATTAACGGGGATATAATAGAAGTTCTTCCGAAGACGCGACCACCGCGTCATTACTTGCGTTTTTTAGGTTTAATAGAGCAACTTCTCATTAAGAGAAAAGTTCCTCCGCAAGGTGAACCACTAATGCGCATAATTAATGTGAGATTAAGGGATATTATTAATAAATACAATTCATGCATTGTAATTGGTTTTTCAAGGAGGGGAAAGAGAGTAAATCTTCTTGAATACTTATTAGATATTGTGTCTATGTACGAAAATGTCGTGAACATCGTTGGCGCATTTCCAAAAGGTTTTTTCTCTAGTGACGTTACAGACGTAATTGATGAGCTTATATCAATCTCAGAGGAGTCTTTAAGCGCACCTTATGTTGTGAGTAAGATAATATCCGCATATGAGTTTATTCTTCAATTATGACTTTTTGAATGATTAAACTGAAATATGTTTTGGGAGTAAAAGTGAAGTTCTTTAATATGGAACAAATACAAGCGCTAAAGATACTCATAAAGGAAATTTCTGCTAACCTGGATCCCGATGCGTTCTTGTTTTTATATTCGCTTTATCAGGCAAACAAAGAGGATTATAAAAAATTAGTTGCAGTTATAAAGAAATATGTGAATGCAACTCGAATATCGGTTATAAGTGCAGATATTATTAAGCGTCTTTATGAACGTCATGTTAAAACTGAAAAAACCAAGATATTGTTGGAAGAACATGAAACTAGAAAGGAAGTAAAAAAAGTGGAGCGAAAAATAGGCAAACAAGAATTACTTGCATTCTTACAGCAGCCGATTCCCATAACGAAGAAGAAAAAAACTGAAAGAAGAAAAACTCCTATGAAAAAGAAGGAAATTCCAAAGGAAAAAGTTACAATAGCACCGAAAAAAGAAGTCCTAAGTAAACGCGAGATTGTGAAAAGAGAATACTTACCAAATGAGGAAATCCACGAAATGATGACAAATCTAAAACTACGAATGTACGATAGTTTCTCTTTCTTGAGGCAAATGAAAATTATTCCAAAAAGAGAGCAGGGGGAAATCGCCCGCTTCAAAGTTCTTAGCACAATTCAGCAATATACCATTCTTGATAAAGAAGAAAGTTTTCACAGTCTATTTTTGTCAAGATATAATGTGCTCAGAGACATAATTATATCGAGAGGAATTAAACCAACAAATATATCAGAACTTAACACGGTATCTGAGTCCGCATATGTAATCATCATGCCTCGAGAGAAGAGACGAGCTAAGAAATCAGAGGGACTAATTGTCGTTGGTGATGATCCGACGGGAGAAATCACAATTTATATTCCACTAAACAGTAATGTCGGGAAGAAAGCTGAAAGATTATTATTAGACTCAGTTGTCGCATTTAAAGTAAGAAAAGGCAAGGGAATGTGCATTGCAGAAGACATAATTTTCCCTGATGTAAGTATAGAGCGACGACGACATAGAGCAAAGGAGCCTATTAAAGCAATATTCATCGCAGATATACATGTTGGGAGCAAGGTATTTCTTGAAGAGTATTTCAGACGATTTATAAAATTTATCAGTGGAAAAATAAATGAACCCAGATTAAAGAGAGTAGCAAAGGAGATAAAATACATATTTATTCTTGGAGATTTGGTTGATGGTGTTGGTGTCTACCCGAATCATGAAAATGAATTAGCAGTACCAAATATATACGAGCAGTATAGGATTCTCAGCGATTTCTTGGATGAAATACCTAATGACAAAACAATTACAATAATTCCTGGAAATCATGATGCATCAACACGTTTATTGCCTCAACCACCAATACCTGACACATTTGCTAAGCCTCTCTACAAGCTAGAACATGTTCAACTTCTTGGGAATCCTTCTTATGTGAGTGTGGATGGTGTAAAAATTTTACTTTACCACGGTTATGGTGTTGAAAAAATTGCACAACAGTTAGGCTTTGATTTAAAACAGCCAACGAAAATAATGGTTGAAATGATTAGAAACAGGCATTTGTGTCCTACATGGTCGGCAGTTCCCATGGCGCCTCTCCCAGATGACATGTTAATAATTCGAGAAGTTCCAGACATCTTCGCTATGGCGCATATTCACATCGCAGATGTGCGTATTATGAAAGGAGGGACACTCTTATTAACAACTGGATCATTTCAAGGATTAACAACTTGGCAACGACAATTAGGAATTGAACCTACTCCCGGAATAGGAATAATAGTAAACTTTCAAACCTTTGACGTAGCAGTGATTAAGACGACGGAAACTGCAGTAGATATAATTAGTTGTTAAAGGATAGTCTTAAGTTCTTAATTCTTCGCTAATATCAACTTTTCCATCATTATACAGTCAGAGATTTTTGTTTGGAGAGGAAAAATGAAGATGGATCATAAGCGGATGTCATTAGTAATATTCTCTGCTGGAGCAGTTATGATAAATTTTCTATTTCTTCTTGCATGCATTGGAGTATTCAATGATTTTATTTCTTTTATAACGGAATATCTTTCCTCCTTCGAAGTAATGATTTGTATTTTCTTCTTTCTTGTAGCCGTTTTTTCTTTTATCTTAGCCATTTTCGCAATCGTGGCGGGCTATATACGTGCAATGGTTATAGGCATTTCCTTTTATTTCCTTTTTGCTAATTTTCCACTAATAATCATAGGTTATGATTTACTTGGATTAGCTGGAGTTATTAATGCATTCATTGGTGTCTTAATCGCACTAATTGCAGCCAAAAAAGAATTTTTCGTCCGAATAAGTATAATTATTTCCATACTCTTATTATTAAGTTATTTCTTGATAGCAACATGGCTAACTCCAAGAACCGCCTCGCTTGGCACATTTCTAGGAACGCTTCTGTTAATAAGTGCATTTCAAGTTTTTAGAGTTTCACCTGTATTCATTGCATTTGGTGGTGTTTTTGCACCAATTGTTCTAGTTGCATTTATGATTATATCCCTTGAAGGAATACGGCTAATGCATCCTAAACATAGTAAAGTTGCACATGTTATGACGTTATTTACTTTAATGTTTGCACTATTGGGATTAGGATTTCATGCACTTTCCGGAATTCCAGTATTGTCGGAATTTTTGATGAGGAACATTGGTGGATCAAAGGAACTTTTTTGGAGTTTCCTAATGCTACTAACTTCCCTGTGTACATTAGGATCCATAATAACAACAGCACTCGCATGGGCCATGTATGAGGTAACACCGCCGCCGAAGAGGAAAAAGAAGAAGCGAAGAATTAAAAAGCCTGAATTACCTAGAGAAGAAATTGAAAAAGAGGAAGAAGAATTATCAGAGTTAGAGTTAGAGCTTGAGGAGTTCTAATGAATGCTTTCGAATTATTACATCCAAAACTTCGTGCAATCTTAGAGGAACTTGGATACAGAAAGCCAACATCAATTCAGGAGAAAGTAATTCCAATCTTGTGTAAGAAAGATACAAATGCATTAATAGTTGCTCCGACGGGATCTGGTAAAACCGAAGCAGCACTTTTTCCTGTTTTGTCTAAATACCTTGAATTCAAAGATAAGAAATGCCATAAAGGAATTGTAATTCTCTGGATAACACCATTACGTGCATTAAATAGAGATTTCTTTAGAAGATTTCTCCCAATACTTGCACATAAGCTTGGTTTATCTATTTCTGTTAGGCACGGTGATACACCATCTCATGTTCGTCGTATGCAAGCGGAAAAACCGCCTGAATTGCTAGTAATTACGCCAGAAACGTTACAAGCAATTCTATGGGGAACGAAGCTTAGAAAAGCTCTTAGAAATGTTAAATGGGTTATTATCGATGAAGTGCAATCAATACTTGACGATAAAAGAGGCGTTCAACTAACTATCGGGCTCGAAAGATTGAGAATTTTATCCCCGAATTATCACATAATTGCATTAAGTGCTACATTAGCTAACCCAATAGATGCAATGAAATTCATAACAGGCGGAAGGAAGGGAATTATCATAAAAGATGAAAGAAGGAAAGAATTTGACATTTTAATCGACGTGGCACCATTAATTCTTGAAAGGAAAGTATTTAAGGTCAATTTCCAGAAATTAGCTGGTAAGCTTGCTAACTATGTTAGACAAGAAAAAGGAAAAGTACTCATTTTTACTAATACTCGTGACTTAGCAGAATTGATAGGATTGTTATTAAAGAAGAAGTTAGGAGAGGAAAGCGTAGGGGTGCATCACTCTTCGCTTAGTAAAGAAGTGAGAGAAAGGATAGAAAGAAATTTTGCTATGGGTAAACTAAAATGCGTTGTAGCCACAGCATCACTTGAACTAGGTATTGATGTCGGTGAAGTTGACCTTGTTATTCAAATTGGATCGCCGCGAAGAGTCGAAACGGCTATACAAAGAATTGGTCGTTCGGGTCATTGGATAGAACGAGTTAGTAGAGGAATTATAATTGCGCTAACACCAGATGATTTATTAGAAAGTGTATCTATCGTTGATTTAATTACCAAGGGAAAGCTTGAGCAAATAAAACCATTAAGAAAATGCAACGATGTCCTTATTCACCAGATTGTAGGAATTACAAGGGATATTTATCTTGATCGTACTGAATGGCCAAGCATATGGGAGGTCTATTCAATAGTAAAAAACGCTGAACCTTATTCGGAATTAACAATGAAGGAATTCCAGGGAGTTCTTAAATTTGCTGAAGAACGTTGCCGACTGATACGTATTGAAAACAATAAAATTAGGCTTCGAAGGGGTGCGATTCAATACTACTTCGCGCAATTGAGTACAATTCCGACGGAGGTGCGTTTTAAAGTTTACGATGTACTAGAGAGAAGGAACATTGGCGAAATTGATGAGAAATACGCTTTTTCAATAGATGTTGGACATACCTTCCTTCTCGCTGGCAAAGCACGAGAAGTCATAGAAATGAGGCCTAGTGAGAAGAAAGTAATAGTTACTCCTATCGCAGAAAGTACAGTACCACCCAAATGGGTTGGAGAACTTTTTCCAGTATCTTATTTAGTTGCAAGTAATATTAAATATGTGAAGAAAGAAAATAACTTGAAAATGACTAAAGAAGCAGAAGAACTTTTTGATAATCTTATTTCAAATGTAATCGACGGGATTGCATGGGATATAGATAAAGAAAGCGGCTCAATTATTCTTGTTACACAATTTGGCAATAATGTAAATAGAACTATTGCCGCAGCATTAGGAGCTGTTTGTCGGGCAATAGGAAAGATTCCTTTAATTAGCGTTGATGTTGATGCGCACAGAATATATTTAAGACTTTGGAACGTTACACCACACTATGTTTCTGAAGTGAAAATAGTATTAAAAATGCTTGAGGAAATTGCCAATAATCATGAAAAGTTTAAGGAAATTGTCAAACGCGGACTTGTCGAATTCTTTAAAGCAGATCTTGCATGGTATCTCATTCATGTTCTTCGTAGGCTGGGTATTCTTTCTCCAATGGAGACTATAGACTATTCCTATGCGACAAAATTACTTGAAATGTATTATGGGACATTAGTTTTCGAGGAAGTTTTTAATGAATACGCGCATAAAAATCTCGATTTGGAAATCGCACAAGAAATTCTTTTAAATCATGTAAGTGATAAATTAATGCATGTTCCACAACGTGTAAGGGAACTGCTCCCGCCAATAATCATTAGTGACGTTATTCTCGATGAGCAATTTAAGATGATTCTTGACGAACGCAAAGTTAAACTTGTTTGTTTAAGTTGTGGTTGGAGCATCGATAAAACAGTAAGAGAAGCAACTCAAGTAATTAAGAGTTTTTCATGCCCCAAGTGTGGATCGTTGCGAATTACAATTACTAAGAAACATGATGAAGAGTTACCACTAATCATTCAAAAATCACGTAAAGTTAAATTAACTCCAAGAGAAAAAGAAAAATTTCTATTGGCATTGAAGGTAGCTCATACTGCCAAAGCAATGCCAGAAATTATATATGCAATTGCAACTCATGGCGTTTCGTTAGAACATGCTTTATCTATTGTTACTTCAGAGGCTCGTACATCACTTTTCTCAGAATTGCGAAAAAGAGAAGCAATGTTTTTCAAAACACGACTTTTTTGGATGTAAATAACTAAATGACATAGAATAACTGATAACGTTAGTAAATTAAGAGAAGAGAGCTTTAAAAACGAGTTTTAATGAACATAAATTATGAATTTCAATTATAATTCTGTTTCTTTTAGGGTGACTCCTCATGGCGTATATTAAATGGTTAGGTCATGCTGCTTTTGAGATTGAACTAAGTGGAAAAAGAATTTACATTGACCCATGGATTACAAATCCTAAATCACCAATAA
>JAHKLH010000189.1 GCA_029856635.1 Candidatus Njordarchaeota archaeon | reverse complement strand
TTGCGGACCTAAGGAAATGCTAATTAAAATTGCAGAGATTGCTGTACAAAAAGGAATTCCTTGTGATATCTTAGCAGAATCGATGATAAAATGCGGTGTGGGATTATGTGGATCATGTGAACTGGGTAAGAGTGGACTCTTGGTATGCAAAGATGGTCCAGCATTTGACGCTAAAACATTTTTAAATGCAGTGTTAAATAAGACTAGATATTACTAATACGCGGTTATTGCACGGTTTATTGCATCATAAATAATCGAAAAAACTGTGTGGGGAGTGACTTTTCTTATTGATTTTAGACCAATATATACTCCCTTTGTGATCTCTGCTATCTTCATCATAAGCCATGTTGGAGTGTATGGAAACCTGGGGGGAACTTTTTCTTCATGAAATGGGTTAAAGATAATTGTTAAAAATCTTCGCATTGCTATTAATTTGCTCACATAAAGACAATCAGCAAATCCTTCTAAAGGACAAACTTCATAAAATTCTTCAGGTGTTTTGATTTCCCTAAGAGGCACGTTAGCTAAGCCATCAGAAATTATAATTATTATGGGAATAATGTCTGAGTTTTTTCTTTTTTCGAGTTCCAGTATTCTCAGAGCTTTTAACATTCCATCAGCTAGTGGTGTTCTTCCACCAATTGGTATCATTGATAATTGTCTTCTCACGATATTTATATTCGTTGTTGGATGCAAAATAATCTTAGCTGATGTTCCAGCACACGCAATGAGTCCAACTTTATCTTTTTGTCTCCATGCAACTTTCTTTAACATAATTAAAGCTCTTGCGATAATCTTAAAGAAGATATTCATACTTCTACTTGTATCTAATATGATAATTAAGCATGCCCTTTTTCTTCTCCCATGTATCTTCTCTCTTAAATCACTTGGTTTAATTGATATTTTACCTAATTTTAAATGTCCATGTAATGCTGCTGCATGTATTGTAGGAATTAGTGCAATTGAGGAAATAGTTTCTTGTGGTAATGCATAGTCGATATATATACCATCTAGAACCTTTGATAATGACATCATATTTCTTCCGAAAGAGTATCCTCTATAATCCTTAAATACTACATTTCTTCTTCTTGGTGATGGCATCGGTACTCTTGTATCATCCCATGCAATTCGAGTATAGGTGCAACTCGAAAAATATCTATACGCACCATTTATTACACTTGGCATGATTTGTTTTTTTCCTTTCACATCACCATGAACTGCTAAAAATGTCTTAGCTTTTTTCTTTTTTAAGAGGAATCCCCAGAGTTTTTTACTGATTACATGCAGATTAAATGTAATTAGATAACGTAATTTTTTCTTCTTTGGCTGTTTTCTTTCTGGAAGCATAAAAACAGGAGAAAACAAAGGATTTGATAATTTAACATCTTTATTCTCTTTGAATTGCTCTGCAAAAAGGGGATATGCTGTACTTTTGCCTTTCAATCTTAGCGTATTTTTTGCCTTCATTTCTTGTTTAGAATGAAAAAAACGTTCTATTTGTTTCTTACTTTCTTCAAAAGCAGATAAAATTTCATCAAGTGATGGGGGTGGAAGTATGCCCTTTTTTCGTGTTCTATGAGAAAGCGCTAGTTTCGCCGCTAATTTTACATCTTCCTCCGAAACGTTCGTTCGCTCGTTCCAAGCGGCAATTGTTTTAGCTGTTATCGCGATTACTATATCAGGTCTATGGCCATCAACTTCAAGCCTTTTACATAATGTGGCAATTAATAACAGAATTCTGTCTGATATTGAAACTTTTGGAAGCAATTCTCGTGCTTTAATTATTCTTTTTCTCATTTCCTCTTGCTTTGATTTCCATTTCTCTCGGAATGCGAGGGGATCCTGCGTAAATTCTAAATTCCTTCTGATTATCTCGGCACGAAGCTTTGGATCCTTAACAGACTCAACTACAACACACAAAGCAAAACGATCAAGTAATTGTGGTCTCAGTTCACCTTCCTCGGGATTCATTGACCCAACTAGTATAAATCTTGATGGATGAGAAATACTAACACCCTCGCGCTCAACATAGTTCCATCCCATTGCCGCGGCATCTAATATAGCGTCAACTATGTGATCAGGAAGAAGATTAACCTCATCAATGTAAAGAATGTTCCTGTTAGCTTTAGCCAATATTCCTGGCTGAAAACCACGCAAGCCTTCTTTAAGAACTTTTTCAATATCTAAACTTCCAACAACAGCATCAATACTGGCACTTAAGGGTAAAGTCACTACCTGCATCTTCTTTTCTACTACTGGAAGCTTTTCTCCTCTTGCAAAACGCTCTCTGCATATGTCACACATCTCTGCAGGATTGTCAGGATTACAATTGAATGGACAATCCGCAACAACACGAATTGGTGGTAATAAATCCGCTAGGGCACGAACCATGGCTGATTTTCCTGTTCCTTTTTCTCCTTTGATTAGAAGTCCACCGATTTTTGGATTAATTGCAAGTAATATGAGAGCTAACTTTAATTCTTCCTGGTTGACGAATGCAGTAAATGGAAATACTATCTTTTCCATTTTGACTCCTCTAGAAAAAAAAGAAACTATTACATATATTTTTATGAAAAATATCTTTACTTGAGTTTATTTTTTAAGTTTGTTAAAAATGAGTAGAGAGCTAAGGGATGATTAATGGGCTCAAAGCGAATGATTAGAATTTATCTGAAAGTTATACTGATTGGAGATGGTGGAGTTGGGAAGACGACGATTGTCAAACGGTACATTATGAGAACCTTCTCAAGTGAGTATATTCCGACGATTGGTGTGAATGTATACGATTATAAAAACAAAATTACAATAAATTCAGCAGTCTTTCATGCTTCATGGTCAATTTGGGATCTTGCAGGACAACCAACTTTCCGCGATGTTGTTGAAAGATATTTTGATAAAGCAAGAGGAGTTCTCCTCGTTTTTGACATTACTAGAAGAGATACCTTTGAGAGCATACCAACTTGGTTTAATACTGCTTTACCTCATGTTCATAAAGCAGCAGCATTTATTTTGGTTGGAAATAAAATTGATTTGAGAAATAGATGCCCAGATTGTGTGAGGAAGGAGGAGGGAGAGTACTTAGCAAAAAATCTATCAAAGGCGATAAACTTCGAAATTCCATATATTGAGACAAGTGCGAAAGAAGGTATAAATATTGAACTTATTTTTAAGGAAGTGTTAAAACTTCATCTAAAACGTCTTGGTTTATTAAAGAAGCTTTTACATCATCCATAAATAAGGATTTTCAAAGCTCTGTATATCTCTCTGAGAATTTCTACGATTAGCAAAAACAGCATCAGGATAAGTGCTAAACCGACTATAAACATTTTCTCCTTGTAATAAATTAGTAGAACACCAACAACAAGCATAAGAAGCGAATAGAACAAACTTATTAATGCTACTCGGGGAATTCCACGGCCTCTAAAACCAACTTCGAGAGCTATTCGAACAACATATACGAATGTCAATACTGCGAAAAAAACTAAGACAACTCCGATGCCAATAATAATCTCAGATGTTATGACTACATCTAATGTGGACGAATCAATCATTCTTCTCACCAATATCAAGAACATCGATGTTTTCCAACGCGCGTCTCGTAAACGCCTTTTGGGTTAATTTAATTAAAATAAATACCATATTACCACATCGTATGGTTATATCTGCAATTTCATCCTC